>NZ_JBSVXS010000006.1:0-125518 GCF_054070155.1 Pseudomonas sp. SDT291_1_S447 | reverse complement strand
GGCGTTTGAAAAAAAGTGAGTCGCCGTAAGGGCGAAACCCTAAGCCGCCGTTACCGCAGCAACGGATATACACACAAGTGCTAGATATGCCGAGATAGACGCTTCAACAGGAAAAACGATATTTCCGCCAACACCCCCGCCCCAGCTACTCTTCCACGATTACCACCGCCGATTCCCCGGGGACCCCATGCCAAGATCCACCCTAAAACCGCTCTTGATCTCCCTCGCACTAACAGCCATAGCCCCGATCGCCAACGCCGCCACAACACTCGTTTATTGCTCCGAAGCCAGCCCGGCAGGCTTCGACCCCAGCCAATACACCAGCGGCACCGACTTCGACGCCTCCGCCGAAACCGTCTTCAACCGCCTCACCCAATTCCAACGCGGCGGCACCGACATCGAACCCGGCCTGGCGACAAAATGGGACATCTCCCCGGACGGTCTGCAATACACCTTCCACCTGCGACAAAACGTAAAATTCCACACCACCGACTACTTCAAACCCACCCGAGACTTCAACGCCGACGACGTCCTCTTCACCTTCCAGCGCCTGCTCGACCCGGACAACGCCTTCCGCAAGGCCTACCCCGCCGAATCCCCCTACTTCACCGACATGGGCCTCAACACCACAATCAAATCGGTAGAAAAACTCGACGAAAACACCGTGCGCTTCAACCTCAACAACGTCGACGCCGCCTTCGTGCAAAACCTCGCCATGAGCTTCGCCTCGGTGCAATCAGCCGAATACGCCGCGCAACTGTTGAAGGAAGGCAAAGCCGCCGACCTCAACCAGAAGCCGATCGGCACCGGACCGTTCGTGTTCAAGCGCTACCAGAAGGATTCACAAATCCGCTACACCGCCAACAAGACCTACTGGAAACCCGAAGACGTCAAAATCGACAACCTGATTTTCTCGATCACTCCCGACGCCGCCGTGCGCCTGCAGAAGCTCAAGGCCGGCGAATGCCAGGTCAGCGGCTACCCGCGTCCGGCCGACATCGAAGTGATGGAAAAAGACCCGAACCTGCGCGTGCTCAAGCAGGCCGGATTCAACCTCGGCTTCCTCGCTTACAACACCACTCACGCGCCTCTCGATCAGCTCAAAGTGCGGCAGGCGCTGGACATGGCCATCGACAAACCGGCAATCATCAAAGCCGTCTACCAAAGCGCCGGCCAGCTGGCGCAAAACGCTTTACCGCCGGCGCAATGGTCGTATGACCCGACCATCAAGGATGCCCCTTACGACCCGGTCAAAGCCCGGGTGCTACTGAAAGAAGCAGGGGTTGCGCCAGGTACAACCATCAACCTCTGGGCGATGACAGTGCAACGCGCATCGAACCCGAATGCGCGGATGTCGGCACAGATGATCCAGCAGGATTGGGAGAAAATCGGCATCAAGGCCAACATCGTCAGCTACGAATGGGGCGAGTACATCAAACGTGCGAAAAATGGCGAGCACGACGCCATGATCTATGGTTGGACAGGTGACAACGGCGATCCGGACAACTGGCTTGGCGTGCTCTACAGCTGCGCGGCGGTAAAAGGCAGCAACTACGCCAAATGGTGCGATCCGGCCTACGACAATCTGGTGCAACAGGCCAAGTTATCCACCGACAAAGAACAGCGGGTAAAACTGTATCAACAGGCGCAACTGATCCTTAAACAGCAAGTGCCGATCACGCCGATTGCCAACTCCACGGTGTTCCAGCCGCTGCGCAAGGAAGTCACCGACTTCCGTATCAGCCCGTTCGGTCTAACCCCCTTCTATGGCGTGGGTATAAATAAGTAACACCGAGCCCCAAGGCGGCGCGCACAAGGTGACCAGCGCACCGTTTTGGGGCTCCATTTGCACCGTTAAAACCACTCGCAAACGGTCAAATGCGTCAAAAGTTATACAGATGCGACATTAAGGTACGTTCGTGCCACCGTTTGAGGCCGCCGACCGCTCTGGATCTTGCATTGGGTATGGCCCCTGCATAAGTATCCGCAGGCACGACTCACGAGGTCGTACCTCACAACTAAAAAATGACAACAAATCATGAGGCCAACATGCTTAAACACGCGGTCATTCCGTTTTTAGTCGGCGCAGGCTTGTTAGCCTCCGCACCTTTCGCATCCGCTGCGACTAACCTGGTGTTCTGCTCCGAAGGCAGCCCGGCCGGTTTCGACCCAGGCCAGTACACCACCGGAACCGACTTCGACGCCTCAGCCGAAACCATGTTCAACCGTCTGACCCAGTTCGAGCGCGGCGGCACCGCCGTGATTCCTGGTCTGGCGACCAAGTGGGACATTTCCGATGATGGCCTGACGTACACCTTCCACCTGCGTGAAGGCGTCAAGTTCCACACCACCCCGTATTTCAAGCCGACTCGTGAGTTCAACGCCGACGACGTGCTGTTCACCTTCAATCGCATGATTAACAAGGATGACCCGTTCCGTAAGGCGTACCCGACCGAATTCCCGTACTTCACCGACATGGGGATGGACACCAACATCACCAAGATCGATAAAGTCGACGACCACACCGTCAAGTTCACTCTGAAAGAAGTCGACGCTGCGTTCATCCAGAACATGGCCATGAGCTTCGCCTCGGTACAATCCGCCGAATACGCAGCGCAGCTGCTGAAAGAAGGCAAGCCTGCCGACATCAACCAGAAGCCGATCGGCACCGGCCCGTTCGTGTTCAAGAGCTATCAGAAAGACTCCAACATCCGCTTCACCGGGAACAAAGAGTACTGGAAGCCTGATGACGTGAAGATCGACAACCTGATCTTCGCCATCACCACCGACCCGTCGGTCCGTATTCAGAAGCTGAAAAAGAACGAGTGCCAGGTCACCCTGTTCCCGCGTCCAGCCGACCTGAAAGCGCTGAAAGAAGACAAATCCCTGAAGATGCCTGACCAGGCTGGCTTCAACCTCGGCTACATCGCCTACAACGTGATGGACAAGGTCAAAGGCAGCAACGAAGCCAACCCGCTGGCTGACCTGCGCGTCCGTCAGGCGCTGGACATGGCGGTGAACAAGCCGCAGATCATCGACTCGGTTTACCAGGGCGCCGGCCAACTGGCCGTCAATGCCATGCCGCCGACCCAGTGGTCTTACGACACCACCATCAAAGATGCCAAGTACGATCCTGAGAAAGCCAAACAGCTGCTCAAGGAAGCCGGCGTCAAGGAAGGTACCGAAATCGTTCTGTGGGCGATGCCGGTGCAGCGTCCGTACAACCCGAACGCCAAACTGATGGCTGAAATGCTCCAGTCCGACTGGGCCAAGATCGGCTTGAAAGTGAAGATCACCAGCTACGAGTGGGGCGAGTACATCAAGCGCTCCAAAGGTGGCGAGAACCAGGCCATGATCATTGGCTGGAGCGGTGACAATGGTGACCCGGACAACTGGCTGAACGTGCTGTTCGGCTGCGACTCGCTCAACGGCAACAACTTCTCCAAGTGGTGCGACAAGAAGTACGACGGTCTCGTCAAGGATGCCAAGCGCACCCCCGATCAGGCCAAACGCACCGAACTGTACAAACAGGCGCAACACGTCCTTAAAGATGCTGTTCCCTACACACCTATCGCTCACTCGACGGTGTTCCAACCCATGCGCGCCAACGTGCAGGATTTCAAGATCAGCCCATTTGGCTTGAACTCCTTCTACGGCGTCAGCGTCAGCAAATAAGGCACTGCAGCGGCGACGTTTTTAACGTCGCCGCTATTTTACCTGCCGGGAATTTAGGAAATTGCCTACAGCCAATTCCACTGTGGATTACCGCAGCGGTATAGGACGTGTCGCCTTTTCCTACGAGCTTTAAGGCATTTACGCATTTACTGCCAGGACCGCGGCCCCTACCGTCGGGTACTGACCAGTTTCTGCGTGGGCCACCGGTTTGCCGTACGTACTGGATTGAGCTCGATGTAGCCAAACGTCTCCGGATGAGACGACGGCGCATTGAACAACACTAAAAAAAGAGGGAGCGTCATGCGCCATACCTTGATTTGTTCCGCACTGCTGGGCGCCGGCCTGTTGGCCGCCTCGTCCGCCAGTTTCGCCGCCAGCAAAAGTCTGGTGTTCTGCTCTGAAGGCAGCCCGGCGGGTTTTGATACCGCGCAATACACGACAGCGACCGATAACGACGCCGCCGAGCCGCTGTACAACCGTTTGGTCGAGTTCGAAAAAGGCGCGACCAATGTCGTACCTGGCCTGGCGACCACGTGGGATATTTCCGAGGATGGTCTCAAGTACACCTTTCACCTGCGTGAAGGTGTGAAGTTTCATACAACGCCGTACTTCAAACCGACCCGCGACTTCAACGCCGATGACGTGTTGTTCACGTTTAATCGCATGCTGGATGCCCAGCAACCTTTCCGTAAGGCTTATCCGACCGAGTTCCCGTATTTCAACGGCATGAGCCTGAACAAGAACATCGCCAAGGTCGAAAAGACCGGGGCGCTGACCGTGGAGTTCACGCTCAACAGCGTCGACGCCGCGTTCATTCAGAACATCGCCATGAGCTTCGCCGCCATCCTGTCCGCCGAATACGCCGACAAACTGCTGGCCGAAGGCAAGCCGAGCGACATCAACCAGAAACCGATTGGCACCGGGCCGTTCGTGTTCAAGAGTTATCAGAAAGACTCGAACATCCGTTACACGGGTAATAAACAATACTGGGATCCGAGCCGGGTCAAACTCGACAACCTGATCTTCGCGATCAACACCGACGCCTCGGTGCGCGTGCAGAAGCTCAAGGCGGGCGAATGCCAGATTACCTTGCATCCGCGCCCTGCCGATGTTGAAGCGTTGAAGGCTGACCCGAAGTTGCAACTGATTTCCAAGCCGGGCTTCAACCTCGGCTACATCGCCTATAACGTGCGCCACAAACCCTTCGACCAGCTCGAAGTGCGTCAGGCGCTGGACATGGCGGTGAATAAACAGGGGATTCTCAACGCTGTTTATCAAGGCGCCGGCCAACTGGCCGTGAACGCCATGCCGCCAACCCAATGGTCCTACGACGACAGCATCAAAGACGCCGCCTACAACCCGGAAAAAGCCAAAGAGCTGCTCAAGGCTGCCGGCGTCAAGGAGGGCACCGAGATCACCCTGTGGGCGATGCCGGTGCAACGTCCATACAACCCGAACGCCAAACTGATGGCGGAAATGCTCCAGGCGGACTGGGCCAAGATCGGTCTGAAAGTGAAGATCGTCAGCTACGAATGGGGCGAGTACATCAAGCGCACCAAAAATGGCGAGCACGACATCAGCCTGATCGGCTGGACCGGTGACAACGGGGATCCGGACAACTGGCTCGGCACGCTGTACAGCTGCGATGCCATCGGCGGCAACAACTACTCCATGTGGTGCGACCCGGCTTACGACAAGCTGATCAAACAGGCCAAAGTCGTCACTGACCGCGACCAGCGCACCGTGCTCTACAAACAGGCTCAGCAATTGCTTAAACAGCAAGTGCCGATCACGCCTGTCGCCCACTCGACGGTCAACCAGCCGTTAAGCGCGAGGATCGAAGGGTTCAAAGTCAGCCCGTTCGGTCGCAACGTGTTCTCGGGTGTCGGTATCGATTAAACCAGACGATTAGCCGCAACGCTGAGGGGCGCTGTCTAGCCCCTCACGCAAGCGCTTTGCCGAAATTCGCCAATCCGGCTTTTGGCAAACGTTTGCGATGTGTGAATGAGTTCTAAACCAATAACCGGCATACCAAAAAAAGCCGGCATAAAAAGAAAGTAAAGGAGCTTCACCCATGAAACTGAGCAACACCGCGATACTGGCCTTGGCCATCAGCAGCATCACCGCCGGAGCCCATGCTGAAAGCGTCAGCCAGGACTTCATGCCGACGCAACTGGCCAGCACTAGCGCCCAGTCCGAAGCCAAGGGTTTTATCGATGGCCAGAGCCTGTCGGGCTCGACCCGTAACTGGTACGCCAACGAAGAAAAAAAGCGCGGCGGCACTTTCAGCTATGAACGCCACGGCGAAACCCTGACCGGTTCGCGCCGGATCAACTGGGTCCAGGGCACCATCCTCAACTACACCTCGGGCTTCACCCAGGGCACCGTGGGGATCAGCACTGAAGTCGCGGCGTACAACGCCATTGCACTGGATCGCAGCCGCGAAGACATCAAGGGCGGTTCCAACCGTACCCTCGCCCACTCCAACGGCGACGCCGTCGATCAGTGGAGCAAACTGGGTCTGGCCAACGTCAAGGCGCGTATCTCCAACACCACCCTGACCGCCGGCCGCATGAACTTCAGCAGCCCGATCGTCGACGTTATCGGCAACCGTCCGCTGCCTTCGAGCTTCGAAGGTGTGGCGATCCACAGTGAAGAATTCGACAATCTGTCGTTCGACCTCGCGACCTTCGACCGCGTGTCACCACGTACCGAACAGAGCCTGTCGAAATTCCGCACCGAATACAGCAACACCGGCGTTGAAACCGACCACGTCAACACCGCCGGCGTGAACTATCAGCCGCTCAAGAGCCTGAAAACCAGCCTCTACGCGACCCAGGCTGAAGACTTCTGGAACCAGTACTACTTCGGCGCCACTCACGAACTGGGCGACAGCTCGGTACTGAGCCTGACCACCGGCCTGAACTACTACAAGACCGTCGACGAAGGCAAAAAGTTGATGGGCGAGATCGACAACGACACCTACTCGCTGTCGTTCGGTCTGACTCACCAGGCACACACCCTGACCTTCTCGTACCAGGAAGTGAACGGTAACGAGTACTTCGACTACCTGCACGAAACCAACGGCATCTACCTGGCCAACTCCCTGTTGTCGGACTTCAACGGACCAAACGAGAAATCCTTCCAGATCGCCTACGGCATCAACATGGCCGAGTACGGCATTCCGGGCCTGAAGTTCAACGCCTACAGCGCTCGCGGTTGGGGCATCGACGGTACTCACTACGTCGGCACCGCTTACGACGTGCGCAGCATGGACGGCGAACACCATTACGAATACGGCATTGGTTCTTCGTACGCCGTGCAGAGCGGCCCGCTCAAGGCCACCACGATCCGCGCGACCTACACCACCCACCGCGCCAGCGAAAACCAGGCTGACGGCAGCATCAACGAGTTCCGTCTCGTGACGACCATCCCGTTCAACATCCTGTAAAAAACGCCAGCCGACGGCTGACTCATGATGAGTCGGCCGTTCGGCTTTTTGTCTTCAACCGATTGCAGAGGGTTATCGATGAAAATGCTTCCCCTACGTGCGGCCGTTGCGGCCGTGTTGTTGAGCGCCGCCATCGGCGTCTCGGCCAAACCCTTGGTGGTCTGCACCGAAGCCAGTCCGGAAGGCTTCGATATGGTCCAGTACACAACTGCAGTCACGGCGGATGCTGTGGCCGAAACCATCTTCAATCGTCTGGTGGACTTCAAGCCTGGCACGACGGAAATCGTTCCGGCCCTGGCAGACACCTGGGAAATCAGTGAAGACGGCCTGACCTACACGTTCCACCTGCGCCAAGGCGTCAAGTTTCACACCACCGAATACTTCAAGCCGACCCGCGACATGAACGCCGACGACGTGGTCTGGAGCTTCCAGCGTCAGCTGGACCCGAATCACCCGTGGCACAAGCTGTCGAGCGTGGGCTTCCCGTACTTTGAAAGCATGGGCTTCAAAGAACTGCTCAAAAGCGTCGAAAAAATCGACGACCACACGGTCAAGTTCACCCTGACCCGCCGCGAAGCGCCGTTCCTGGCGGACGTCGCGATGCCGTTCACCGCCATCTACTCCGCCGAATACGCCGATCAGTTGCTCAAGGCCAACAAGACCGGCGACCTCAACAACAAGCCTGTCGGCACCGGCCCGTTCATCTTCCAGCGCTACGCCAAGGATGCTCAGGTGCGCTTCAAGGCCAACCCGGATTACTTCCGTGGCAAGCCACCGGCCGACGCGTTGATTCTGGCGATCGCCACCGACAACAACGTGCGCCTGCAGAAGCTCAAGGCCAACGAGTGCCAGATCGCGCTGTATCCGAAACCGGATGACATCCCGAGCATCAAGAAAGACGACAAGCTCAAGGTCGAAGAGCTGAACGCGATGACCGTCTCGTACATCGCCATGAACACTCAGCACAAATACATGAGCGACGTGCGCGTGCGTAAGGCGATCGATATCGCCTTCGACAAAGCGGCTTACGTCAACGCGCTGTTTGGCCCGGGCAATGCGACCGTTGCGGTCAACCCGTACCCGGACACGCTGCTGGGCTACAACCACGACCTGAAGAACCCGCCACGTGACCTCGACAAGGCCCGCGCCCTGCTCAAGGAAGCCGGCGTGCCGGAAGGCACCGTGTTTACCCTGTTTACCCGCAACGGCGGCGGCCCGACCAACCCCAACCCGATGCTCGGCGCGCAAATGATGCAGGCTGACCTGGCGAAAGTCGGGATCAAGATCGACATCCGCGTGATGGAATGGGGTGAAATGCTCAAGCGCGCCAAGGCTGGCGAACACGATATGGTCTCGGCCGGATGGGCGGGCGACAACGGCGACCCGGATAACTTCCTGACGCCTATGCTCAGTTGCGAGGCGGCAAAAAACGGCGAGAACTACGCGCGCTGGTGCAACGAGAAATTCCAGACGCTGCTGGATGAAGCACGGGCTAAAGTAGATCCGGCCGAACGCGCCGCGCTCTACGAACAGGCGCAAGTATTGTTTAATCAGGATCAGCCATGGATCAGCATGGCCCACACCAGGATGTTTACTGCAATGCGCAACAATGTAGAGGGCTATCACATCAGCCCTCTCACCACTAATAACTTCGCCACCACCCAGGTGAAGTAGATAAGAAACTCCCGGTGCCCCTGACCCCAGGGACGCCGGGCACGCCTAACCGGCTGATGAGGTACCACACAAGATGTTTAGTTTTATTGCCCGCCGACTGGGGTTGTTGATCCCCACGTTTTTCGGCATCACCTTGCTGACTTTCGCGTTGATTCGCATGATTCCGGGCGACCCCGTGGAAGTGATGATGGGCGAACGTCGGGTCGACCCCGAAATGCACGCTCAGGCAATGGAACGCCTAGGTCTGAACAAGCCACTGTATGCCCAATATCTGGACTACATCGGCAAACTGGCCCACGGCGATCTCGGCGAATCCCTGCGTACCCGTGAAAGCGTGTGGACCGAGTTCACCTCCCTCTTCCCGGCGACCCTGGAACTGTCCATGGCCGCCCTGCTGTTCGCCGGCATTCTCGGGCTTCTGGCCGGGGTGATTGCGGCACTCAAGCGAGGATCGCTGTTCGACCACGGGGTGATGGGCATCTCCCTGGCGGGGTATTCGATGCCGATCTTCTGGTGGGGCCTGATCCTGATCATGTTCTTCTCGGTGAGCCTGGGCTGGACGCCGGTCTCAGGGCGCATCGACCTGCTCTACGACATCGAGCCGCGCACCGGTTTCATGCTGATCGACACGCTGCTGGCCGACGACATGGGCGCGTTCCTCGATGCTCTGCATCACCTGATCCTGCCAGCCATCGTACTCGGCACCATTCCGCTGGCGGTGATCGCGCGGATGACCCGTTCGTCGATGCTCGAAGTGCTGCGCGAAGACTACATCCGCACCGCCAAGGCCAAAGGCCTGTCGCCGTCGCGCGTGGTATTCGTCCACGGTCTGCGTAACGCACTGATTCCGGTACTCACCGTGGTCGGCCTGCAAGTCGGCACGCTGCTGGCCGGTGCGGTACTGACCGAAACCATCTTCTCCTGGCCCGGCATCGGTAAATGGCTGATCGAAGCCATCGGCGCCCGGGACTATCCGGTTGTGCAAAACGGCATCCTGTTAATCGCCTGCCTGGTGATTCTGGTCAACTTCGTAGTGGACATCCTCTACGGCTTTGCCAACCCACGCATCCGTCATCAGCGCTGAGGTCCATACCATGAGCACTCCAACATCCTCAGTAGCCACGTCCGCCCCAAACGCGGATCAAAGTCTGCTGTACCCGTCTCCGTACAAAGAATTCTGGCAAGCCTTCTCGAAGAACAAGGGCGCGGTTGCCGGCCTGCTGTTCATGTTGCTGGTGATTTTCTGCGCGCTGTTCGCGCCGTGGGTCGCGCCGCATAACCCGAGCGAGCAATACCGTGACTTCCTGCTGACGCCGCCGGCGTGGCTGGAAGGCGGGCAGATGCAGTTCCTGCTCGGCACCGATGAACTGGGTCGCGACCTGCTGTCGCGCCTGATCCAGGGTTCGCGCCTGTCGCTGCTGATCGGTTTGTCGTCGGTGGTGATGTCGCTGATTCCGGGGATCCTGCTGGGTCTGTTCGCCGGCTTCTTTCCGAAGATGATCGGCCCGACCATCATGCGTCTGATGGACATCATGCTGGCCCTGCCATCGCTGCTGCTGGCTGTGGCGATCGTCGCCATCCTCGGCCCTGGCCTGATCAACACCGTGATCGCCATTGCTGTGGTGTCCTTGCCGTCCTACGTGCGTCTGACCCGCGCTGCGGTGATGGGCGAACTGAACCGCGACTACGTGACCGCCGCTCGCCTCGCCGGTGCCGGTCTGCCGCGTCTGATGTTCATCACCGTGTTGCCGAACTGCATGGCGCCGCTGATCGTTCAGGCGACTCTGAGCTTCTCCTCGGCGATTCTCGATGCCGCCGCACTGGGCTTCCTCGGCCTTGGCGTACAACCGCCAACTCCTGAGTGGGGCACCATGCTGGCCTCGGCCCGCGACTACATCGAACGCGCCTGGTGGGTGGTAAGTCTGCCTGGTTTGACCATTTTGCTCAGCGTGCTGGCAATCAACTTGATGGGCGACGGTCTGCGCGATGCGCTGGACCCGAAACTCAAGAACGCCGCCTGAGGAGATTCCCATGTCACTGCTAGAAATCAAGAATCTCAACGTTCGCTTCGGCGACAAGACCGCGACGCCGGTGGTCGATGGCCTCGACCTGAAAGTCGACAAGGGCGAAGTACTCGCCATCGTTGGCGAATCGGGCTCGGGTAAATCCGTGACCATGATGGCGCTGATGGGCCTGATCGAGCATCCCGGCATCGTCACCGCCGACGCGCTCAGCTTTGACGGCAAAGACATGCTCAAGCTGAGCAACCGTCAGCGTCGGCAGATCGTCGGCAAAGACCTGTCGATGGTTTTTCAGGATCCGATGACTGCGCTGAATCCGAGCTACACCGTCGGCTTCCAGATCGAAGAAGTGCTGCGCCTGCACCTGAAAATGTCCGGCAAGCAAGCGCGCAAACGCGCGATCGAACTGCTGGAAAAAGTTGAAATTCCGGGCGCCGCCAGCCGCATGGACGCCTACCCGCACCAACTGTCCGGCGGTATGAGCCAGCGTGTTGCGATCGCCATGGCAATTGCCGGCGAGCCGAAACTGCTGATCGCCGACGAACCGACCACTGCGCTGGACGTGACGATTCAGGCGCAGATCATGGATCTGCTGCTGGCGTTGCAGAAAGAACAGAACATGGGCCTGGTGCTGATCACCCACGACCTCGCAGTCGTGGCTGAAACCGCCCAGCGCGTCTGCGTGATGTACGCAGGGCAAGCCGTTGAAGTCGGTCAGGTACCGCAACTGTTCGACGTCCCGGCGCACCCGTACAGCGAAGCGTTGCTCAAGGCGATTCCCGAGCACAGCCTCGGCGCCGCACGTCTTTCGACCCTGCCGGGCATCGTCCCGGGCCGCTACGACCGTCCGCAGGGTTGCCTGCTGTCGCCACGCTGCCCGTACGTGCAGGACAGCTGCCGCGCGCAGCGTCCAGGCCTTGATCCGAAAAGCCACAGCCTCGCCCGCTGCTTCTTCCCGCTGAACCAGGAGGTGGCGTAATGGCCGTCGTACTTACCGCCCGCGACCTGACCCGTCACTACGAAGTGTCCCGTGGCCTGTTCAAGGGCCATGCGACCGTACGCGCACTCAACGGCGTGTCGTTCGAACTGGAAGCCGGCAAGACTCTCGCTGTTGTAGGCGAATCGGGCTGCGGTAAATCCACCCTCGCCCGCGCGTTGACGCTGATTGAAGACCCGTCTTCCGGATCCTTGAAAATCGCCGGCCAGGAAGTCGCCGGTGCCGACAAGGCCCAGCGCAAGCAACTGCGCAAAGACGTGCAGATGGTCTTCCAAAGCCCGTACGCGTCGTTGAACCCACGGCAGAAAGTCGGTGACCAGCTCGGAGAGCCGCTGCTGATCAACACCAACCTCTCCGCCGCCGAACGTCGCGAGAAAGTCCAGGCGATGATGAAGCAGGTCGGCTTGCGTCCTGAGCACTATCAGCGTTATCCGCACATGTTCTCCGGCGGTCAGCGTCAGCGTATCGCCCTAGCTCGCGCCATGATGCTGCAACCGAAAGTGCTGGTGGCGGATGAGCCGACCTCGGCACTGGACGTGTCGATTCAGGCGCAGGTGCTGAACCTGTTCATGGATCTGCAGCAGGAGTTCAACACCGCTTACGTGTTCATCTCGCACAACCTTGCGGTGGTGCAACACGTGGCCGATGACGTGATGGTGATGTACCTCGGTCGCCCGGTGGAACTGGGGCCGAAGAACGACATCTACGAGCGTCCGTTGCACCCGTACACCCAGGCGCTGCTGTCGGCGACCCCGACCATTCACCCGGACCCGAACAAGCCGAAAATCAAGATCGTCGGCGAACTGCCTAACCCGCTGAACCCGCCACCGGGCTGTGCTTTCCACAAGCGCTGCCCGTATGCAACCGAGCGTTGCAGCACGGAAGAGCCGGCGTTGCGCCAGCTCGACAGCCGGCAGGTGGCTTGCCACTACGCCGAGCAATTCCTCGACGGCGCGGCGTAAGCAAATCTGGAGGCTACAAAGAAACTGTAGGAGTGAGCCTGCTCGCGATTGCGTTATTTCAGTCAACATCCTCATCGACTGATCCACCGCTATCGCGAGCAGGCTCACTCCTACAGGGATCGCATTTCAAACAGAGTGACGTGTTGAGCAAACCCCTCCCTCCTCGATTGCGCATCAGTCGAGGCTGAAGGGGTTTTCTTTTGCCTGCGATTTACGTCTGGCTGTCGCCTTCGGCGTCCGGATCATCAGAGTCCGGCTCATCAGTGGTCGAGTCGTCATCATCGGCGCTGCCACCCTGCCCCTGATCGCCCGGCTCGGATTCGGATTTGGCCAGCATCAAGTCGCTGTGCCCGACCTGGCCGTTGAACGCCTGAGAATCGTGATCCTCGCACTCGGCCCAGGCCGTCGCGGTGCCGAGGGACAGCATGACCATCATTTTCAACAGCAATAAAACCCGTAGCAACCTGCTTTTCATAGCCGACTCCATCCATTTTCAGGTGAGACATTCGTGCCTGACTGGCGCTGTGTGAAATCTAGTTCCGATCCATCGGGTTCACCAGATAGGACGCTAAGGAGCGCGCAGAAATGCCCTCGACAGACAGATTGCTTTCGAATAATGCCAATAGCTGGATCAGCTAAGCGACCGGGCGCACGCGCGTGGCCTGCCAAGTCAGCGGGATGGAAATCAACACCATCAGCGCACTCGCCAGCCACACACTGTGGCCACCGAAATTGCCGTACAACTGACCGCTGAGCACCGGCGACAACAATGCGCTGGCACTCCAGCTCATAAAGAACAGGCCGAAGTACTGACCGCTTTTGCCGCCTTGGGCAAAGCGCATGGCCAGCACATTCAGCGGCGGCATGAAAAACGCCTCGCCCAAGGTCCAGATCAGCGTCGACAGGCAGACGTAAAACAGCCCGGAACCGAACGGCAACATGCCGAGCCCGCAGGCCAGCAACACACTGCCGAGCAGCATTTGTCGACGCATGCCCCAGCGCTCGCCCCAGTGCGACAGCGGAATCTGCAGGGCAATCACCAGCAACGCATTGAGCCCGAATTGCCAGCCAATGGCCTCGGTGCTCAACTGATAGTAATCACGCAGGTAGTTGCCCAGCGTGCTGTAGACCGTGTCGAACGCGATGCCAAGCACGGCCGTCGCCGCCAGCAACCAGAGGAATGGTTTGTCGCGATAGGGCACCCCGGAACCTGCGTCATCCGTGGGCTTTTCGTAATTGATCAGCACCGGTCGCTGCCACGTGGTGCGAACAAACCAGAGCAGCGCCAACAACGTCATCGCCGCACTGCCGAAAAATACCCAGCGAAAATCCGCCTGCGCCAAAACCCCGCCCGCCACACCGGCGGCGGCCATCCCAAGGTTGCGCGCAACCCGACTCAACGCCTGCGCACGCGAGCGCTGCGCGACTTCGCAATATTCCATGATCAGCCGCTGATGCAGCGTGCGAATAGCCCCATCGATGGTTCCGCTGAGCAACAGCAATGCAGCGAGCAACGGCACCTGCGTGACCAGCCCCAGCAGAATCAGCACCCACACTGAAATAAAGAACAACGCCGCCGTCAGCCGCGCCGTGCGCACATGATCACTGAGCCAGCCACCGAGCATCGAACCGACCAGCAACCCCGCGCCGTACGCCGACAACAACCAGCCAACCGTCTCGATCGCCAGCCCCAATTCCTGACGCAAGTACAACGCCATGAACAGCTTGACCATGCTGCTCAGACGATTGATGAACAAAAGCGCTGCGAGCACCCAGGCCATCACGCCGAAATAGCCTTTGAGCCGCAGCAGTTGAGTCAGTCGACTCGTCATTCCATTGACCTCTCAGAGCGACTTGCGTGGAGCTGGAACACTAACGGTCAGCAGGCGGGTTGTCGCGCTCAAGTGCATCGAGATCACGAAAAACGGAGTCGTCCTACAGCCATTGCGCTGACGGAACCAGAAACCGACTTGAGATCAAAAGCCCCTCACCCTAACCCTCTCCCGGAGGGAGAGGGGACTAATCGAGGTGTTTGGGAGATGTACGCCGACGTGAAATACCGAGCCGAACTCAGGTTTTGAAAGGCCCACAAATCGGCTCCCTCTCCTTGGGGAGAGGGCTGGGGTGAGGGGCGAATCCACCACAAATCCAAAGCCGACCAAGCTGTGCCCCTCACCACTCAACAGGATGAGCGTTAGCTCGGCTGCGGCTTTTGATCTGTAAGGCGACGTCGGAAGGCTGAGTGGAGGGATTGATCCGGGCGTGGGAGCGCAGCGACCGTTTGGCGCAGCCAAACACAGCGGGAGTAGGTGCAGCGAAGCAAACCGGAGACGCTGCGCCCGGATCGATCCCGGAGCGAAGGAACCCCGAGCCCCAGCGAGCGGGCCGCACGTAGGAGCAAGCCTTTTTGGTTACTTTTTCGGCGTCTGGAAAAAGTAACCCGCCGTAAGGGCGGAACCCTAAGCCGCCATCACCCAAAAAACGGATATACCCCCCAAAACCAACCAAACAAAAAAAGCCCCCTAGGCATACACCTAGGGGGCTTCGAACAAACCAACTAAAAGCTTAGTGATGCTCACGCGTCGCCCGGAATTTCACATCCGGCCAACGCTCTTCCATCAACGCCAGATTAACCCGCGTCGGCGCAAGGTAAGTCAGGTGCCCCCCGCCATCGACCGCCAGGTTCTCCACAGCCTTGTTGGAAAACTCCTCAAGCTTCTTCTTGTCACTGCACTCGATCCAGCGCGCGGAATACACAGTGATCGGCTCATACGAGCACTCAACCTTGTATTCCTCCTTCAAACGGCTGGCGACCACATCAAACTGCAGCACACCCACGGCGCCAAGAATGATGTCGTTGCTGCGCTCCGGGAAAAACACCTGCGTCGCGCCCTCTTCAGCCAGTTGCTGCAGACCCTGACGCAACTGCTTGGACTTCAGCGGATCACGCAGACGCACACGACGGAACAGCTCCGGCGCAAAGTGCGGAATACCGGTAAAGCCCAGGGATTCACCTTCACTGAAGGTGTCGCCGATCTGGATCGTGCCGTGGTTGTGCAGACCGATGATGTCGCCGGCAAAGGCTTCTTCAAGCTGCTCACGCTCGGAGGAGAAGAACGTCAGGGCATCGCCGATGCGCACGTCCTTACCGGTGCGCACGTGGCGCATCTTCATGCCTTTCTCGTACTTGCCGGAGCAGATACGCATGAAGGCGATGCGGTCGCGGTGCTTCGGGTCCATGTTCGCCTGGATCTTGAAGATGAAGCCTGAGAACTTCTCTTCCACCGGCTCGACGGTACGCTCGTTGGCCACACGGGCCAGCGGACGCGGCGCCCAATCAACGACGGCGTCGAGTACATGGTCAACACCGAAGTTGCCCAGTGCAGTACCGAAGAACACCGGAGTCAGTTGACCGTCGAGGAATTCCTGCTGGTTGAATTCGTGGCAAGCGCCCTGCACCAGTTCCAACTGCTCGATGAAGCGCTCGTACTCGTCGCCCAAATGCGCGCGGGCTTCGTCGGAATCGAGTTTCTCGATGATCTTGGTTTCGGTGCGTTCGTGACCGTGACCGGCGGTGTAGACAATGATGTAGTCGTCAGCCAGGTGGTACACGCCCTTGAAGTCGCGGTAGCAACCGATCGGCCAGGTGATCGGCGCAGCCTTGATCTTCAGCACGGCTTCGATCTCGTCGAGCAGTTCGATCGGGTCGCGGATGTCACGGTCGAGTTTGTTGATGAAGCTGACGATCGGCGTATCACGCAGACGGCAGACGTCCATCAGCGCAATGGTCCGTGGCTCAACACCTTTACCGCCGTCGAGAACCATCAATGCCGAGTCGACCGCCGTCAGGGTACGGTAGGTGTCTTCGGAGAAGTCTTCGTGGCCCGGGGTGTCGAGCAGGTTGATCATGTGGTCGCGATACGGGAATTGCATGACCGACGTGGTAATGGAAATACCCCGTTGCTTCTCCATCTCCATCCAGTCGGATGTCGCATGGCGATCGGATTTACGGGATTTCACCGTACCGGCCACTGCAATCGCCTTGCCCATCAACAGGAGCTTTTCGGTGATCGTGGTTTTACCGGCATCGGGGTGGGAAATAATGGCGAAAGTGCGGCGTTTCGCGACTTCGGCGGCCTGGTTGGTCATGGGAAATCGCCTGGCGGTGATTCAAAAAAGGGCCGCGATTATAGCCCAACTCGATGCAATAACCGAACCGTTGAGCACATTAAGGGTGGCCAAATGCTGCCGCAGATGGGAACCTTTTAAAGCACGGAGACGTCCATCCCCTGTTACGAATTTTCGTCAGGGGCTGAAAAATCAGCAAGTTAGCCTGACGAGGCTGCGCTCATGGCTCGCTTTCAGACCGCTTTTTGCCGGTGCTGAGGGAGCTGCTTCTCGCGAACGTTTATTCCCGGCAGCCATGTATGGCATGCCACACGGGAGGGCGTTCGCCGACTACAAAAAAAGGAGTCCGCCTGTGGCTATCCGCTATGGCAAAGGGCTGATGGGAGGTGCGGTGGTGATCGCGCTCCTGGCCCTGCTGGTCCACTGGATCGGCATCAACACGATCGAACACTACCGCGACGATTTGTTGTTTTACCTGCAAGCTCATCTGATTCTCGTCCTCGCTTCAATGCTGGCCGCCCTTGTCGTGGGCATCCCCGCCGGCATCTTCCTCAGTCGCCCGACCATGGTCGGCCGCGCTGAACGCTTCATGCAGATCTTCAATATCGGCAACACCGTGCCTCCGCTGGCCGTGCTCGCGATTGCCCTGGGCGTCCTCGGCATCGGCAGTGGCCCGGCGATCTTCGCTTTGTTCCTCGCCTCCTTGTTGCCAATTGTGCGCAACACCTACGAAGGCCTGAAAAACGTCCAGGGTTCGCTGAAAGAAGCAGCCGTCGGCATCGGTATGACCCCACGTCAGGTGCTGTGGAAAGTCGAATTGCCCAACGCTGTGCCGATCATTGTCGGTGGTGTGCGCGTGGCTTTGGCAATCAACGTCGGCACCGCGCCGCTAGCGTTCCTGATCGGCGCCAACAGCCTCGGCAGCCTGATCTTCCCTGGCATCGCCCTGAACAATCAGCCGCAACTGCTGCTCGGCGCCGCGTGCACCGCGCTGCTGGCCTTGCTGCTCGATGGCGTCGTCACCCTCGCCAGCCGTCTCTGGCTGGAACGCGGTTTGCGCCCGTCTTAAGGCTTTTGCGAAGGAATACCTATGAAACGATTTAGTTTGATTCTGGGCTGCATCCTGCTGTTCGCAGGCGTCGCCCAAGCCGCTGAAAAACCGGTTATCCGCCTCGGCGCCCGGGTGTTTACCGAGCAGACCCTGCTCGCGGAAATCACCGCGCAGTACCTGCGCAGCAAGGGTTACGACGCGCAGATCACCGGCGGTCTGGGCAGCAACCTCGCCCGCAGCGCCCACGAAAGCGGGCAGCTGGACATGCTCTGGGAATACACCGGTGTATCGCTGGTGGCCTACAACCATGTCACTGAAAAACTCGACAGCGCCCAGTCCTACGCCCGGGTGAAAGAACTCGACGCGAAAAAAGGCCTGGTCTGGCTGACCCCGTCGAAATTCAGCAACACCTACGCCCTCGCGCTGCCGAAAAAGGTCGCTGAGGAATATCCGCAGATCAACAACATCAGCCAGTTGAACGAAGTGCTGCGCGCCGAGGCCAAGACCAATCATCTGGTGGCGTTGGACACCGAATTCGCCAACCGCTCCGACGGTCTGATCGGCATGGTCGATCTTTACGGCATGAACCTGACCCGCAAGAACATCCGCCAGATGGACGCGGGCCTGGTTTACACCGCGTTGCGCAACGGCCAGGTGTTTGCCGGTCTGGTCTACACCACCGACGGTCGTCTCAACGCCTTCGGCCTGAAACTGCTGGAAGACGACAAGCACTACTTCCCCGACTACACCGCCGCACCGGTGGTGCGTCAGGCTTATCTCGATAAGCACCCGCAACTGGCCGAGCAACTCAAGCCGCTGGCCGAACTGTTCGATGACGAAACCATGCGCCAGCTCAACGCGCGGGTCGACGTCGATCACGAAAGCCCTTCGAAAGTGGCCGCCGATTTCCTGCGCCAGCACCCACTTAACTAAGGAGGAAAAGTCATGGAATTTCTGAACGCCTTTTCCCACCTCGACTGGCAGCAGGTGATGCACCTGACCTGGCAGCACATCACCCTCGTCGGCATCGCCGTGACCCTGGCGATTGTCGTTGGCGTGCCGCTGGGCATTCTGATGACACGCTTTCCGACCCTCGCCGGCCCTTTGCAGGCCAGCGCCACGGTGCTGCTGACCGTGCCGTCGATTGCCCTGTTCGGCCTGCTGCTGCCGTTCTACTCCAAGTTCGGCCAGGGCCTCGGGCCGATGCCGGCGATCACCGCCGTGTTTCTTTATTCATTGCTGCCGATCATGCGCAACACCTACCTCGCCCTCACTGGCGTGGAACCGGGTATCCGTGAAGCCGCGCGCGGCATCGGCATGACCTTCGGCCAGCGCCTGCGCATGGTCGAGCTGCCGATCGCCGTGCCGGTGATCCTCGCTGGCGTGCGCACCGCCGTGGTGATGAACATCGGCGTGATGACCATCGCCGCGACCATCGGCGCCGGCGGCCTCGGTGTGTTGATCCTCGCCTCCATCAGCCGCAGTGACATGTCGATGCTCATCGTCGGCGCGCTGCTGGTCAGTCTTCTGGCCATTTTCGCTGACCTGTTTCTCCAATGGCTGCAACGCTCGTTGACTCCAAAAGGACTGCTCAAATGATCGAACTTCAAAACCTCAGCAAAACTTTCCAAAGCAACGGCAAAGATGTCAAAGCCGTGGACTCGGTAAGCCTGACCGTCAATGAAGGCGAAATCTGTGTGTTCCTCGGGCCATCGGGTTGCGGCAAAAGCACCACGCTGAAAATGATCAACCGCCTGATCAAACCGACCTCGGGCAAGATCCTCATCAATGGCGAAGACACCACCGATCTCGACGAAGTGACCCTGCGTCGCAACATCGGCTACGTGATCCAGCAGATCGGTCTGTTCCCGAACATGACCATCGAAGAGAACATCGTCGTCGTGCCGAAACTGCTCGGCTGGGACAAACAGAGATGCCACGACCGCGCTCGCGAATTGATGAGCATGATCAAGCTGGAGCCCAAGCAGTATCTGCATCGCTATCCGCGCGAACTGTCCGGCGGCCAGCAACAGCGCATCGGCGTGATCCGCGCACTGGCCGCTGATGCACCGTTGTTGCTGATGGACGAACCGTTCGGTGCGGTCGACCCGATCAACCGCGAGATGATCCAGAACGAGTTCTTCGAGATGCAACGCGCGCTGAACAAGACCGTGATCATGGTCAGCCACGACATCGACGAAGCGATCAAGCTCGGCGACAAGATCGCAATCTTCCGCGCTGGCAAGCTGCTGCAGATCGACCATCCGGACACGCTGCTCGCGCACCCGGCAGACGACTTTGTCAGCAGCTTCGTCGGCCAGGACAGCACGCTCAAGCGTCTGCTGCTGGTGAAAGCCGAAGATGCGGCGGACAACGCGCCGTCGGTGAGCCCGGAAACGCCGGTGGCCGATGCGCTGGAATTGATGGATGAGCATGACCGTCGCTATGTGGTGGTCACCTGTGCCGAGAACAAGGCACTGGGCTATGTGCGTCGTCGTGATCTGCATCGTCAGACTGGCACTTGCGCGCAGTTCCTCCGTGAGTTCAATGCCACGGCGGCGTACGACGAGCATTTGCGCATCCTGCTGTCGCGCATGTACGAGTTCAACCGTTCGTGGCTGCCGGTGATGGATGCCGAGCGGGTATTCCTCGGCGAGGTGACGCAGGAGTCGATTGCGGCTTATCTGAGTTCGGGTCGCTCGCGCGGGATGAAGACCAGTATCGTCTCGCCGGCTGAAGCAGTGGTCGCCTGATTAACCGGTAAAAACACAAAACCCTGTGGGAGCGAGCTTGCTCGCGAAAGCGAAATATCAGTCAACAACGATGTCGACTGTGAAAAAGCCTTCGCGAGCAAGCTCGCTCCCACAGGATCCGGGTGATTTTTTCTTCACTCATCAGGCGGAAAAGAATCTCAACACCGAATAAGCTCAAAGCCTATCTAAAGCGACCTGCGAAACAGCCAAAATCCATCTCACACCCCTCTCTCGCCGCCAACGTCGCCGATGTTGCAGCCATCACACTTATCCACGACTTCGCCGACATAATCCGCGAACGTGCAGGTATTTTTAACACTAGAAAATTCTCGGGGAACATCTGCCCGTCATCTCGGTCGGCTACAAAGAGTGATGAACGCGACGCACGTCAGAAGCGTGCAAAAACGCGACATTTTTAGTTGATCTCACGCCCCTCACGCCCTAAAGTTCGCGCCGAACGTCCATGCTGGAAACGATCCATCCGGCTCAAGTACTGACGACGAGACAGCAAGGCCAAGGGAAAGCTGCACATCCCATGGCCTTTTTGCTTTCGGCGACATGCCTTGGGAAGTAGGCGAACCAAAGTGGGGATACGGAGGACGTTCATTTGCACCCATTGATTAACGACGTTTGCCACTAGGAGTCCCAAGTATGTCGATCCAGGTCGAAGACTATTTCGCGCGCGCTACATTCGACAAAATGAAGGCGTTCGCCGACAAACAGGAAACCCCGTTCGTGGTGATCGACACCGCGATGATCAGCCAGGCCTACGATGACCTGCGCGCCGGTTTCGAATTCGCCAAGGTCTACTACGCGGTCAAGGCCAACCCGGCCGTCGAGATCATCGACCTGCTCAAAGAGAAAGGTTCGAGCTTCGACATCGCCTCGATCTACGAGCTGGACAAGGTGATGGATCGCGGCGTCAGCGCCGACCGTATCAGCTACGGCAACACCATCAAGAAATCCAAGGACATCCGCTACTTCTACGAGAAGGGCGTGCGCCTGTTCTCCACCGACTCCGAAGCCGACCTGCGCAACATCGCCAAGGCTGCACCGGGTTCGAAAGTTTATGTACGTATTCTCACCGAAGGCTCGACCACGGCTGACTGGCCACTGTCGCGCAAATTCGGCTGCCAGACCGACATGGCCATGGATCTGCTGATCCTTGCTCGCGACCTCGGCTTGGTGCCTTACGGCATCTCGTTCCACGTCGGCTCGCAGCAACGCGACATCAGCGTCTGGGACGCAGCGATCGCCAAGGTCAAAGTGATCTTCGAGCGCTTGAAAGAAGAAGACGGCATTCACCTGAAGCTGATCAACATGGGCGGTGGCTTCCCGGCCAACTACATCACCCGCACCAACAGCCTGGAAACCTACGCCGAAGAAATCATCCGCTTCCTGAAAGAAGATTTCGGTGATGACCTGCCGGAAATCATTCTTGAGCCGGGCCGTTCGCTGATCGCCAACGCCGGTATTCTGGTCAGCGAAGTGGTGCTGGTTGCACGCAAGTCGCGCACTGCGGTCGAGCGCTGGGTGTATACCGATGTGGGCAAGTTCTCCGGCCTGATCGAAACCATGGACGAAGCGATCAAGTTCCCGATCTGGACCGAGAAGAAAGGCGAGATGGAAGAAGTCGTCATCGCTGGACCGACTTGCGATAGCGCCGACATCATGTACGAGAACTACAAGTACGGCCTGCCGCTGAACCTGGCGATTGGTGATCGTCTGTACTGGTTGTCGACCGGTGCTTACACCACCAGTTACAGCGCGGTTGAGTTCAATGGTTTTCCGCCGTTGAAATCGTTTTACGTGTAAGAGCAGCTGCGAGTTTCAAGCTGCTAGCTGCAAGTGAAAAGCCCATGACGTGTCATGGGCTTTTTTGTGTCTGTGCGTTCAGCTTGAAGTTTTGCGGGGTACTTGAGACCGAGGGCCCTCACCCCAGCCCTCTCCCAAAGGAGAGGGAGCCGACCGAGGTGTAAAGCGTCATTCACCGACCGGAAATACCGCGTCGATTATGGATTCGGCAAAGCACTTTCAGGTCGGCGCACCTCTCAAGCATCCCCCAATCGGTCCCCTCTCCCTCCGGGAGAGGGTTAGGGTGAGGGCTTGCGAATTCAGACGCACTGCAAGTCTGTGCATCGAAGCGCGAACCGAGCAGCCATCCCCTGAATCCTGGGATCTGTCGCACCTGACAGCGTCTGACTCGCCACCCGCAGAAAATTCAGATTGCCGCCGGCCAATGCTTTCTCAAGCCAATCGACCGCCTCATCAATCCGCCCCTCATCCGCTAAAACTGCAGCGAAACTGAACTGCCCACGAAAATCCCCACCCTCGGCCGAACGCCGATACCACTCACGCGCCGCCAAAGGATCCGCCGGGCACACCTGCCCTTCCTCCAGATACCGCCCAAACAGATTCATCGACTTCGCATGGCCCAATTCAGCCGCACGCCGATACAGCGCCAGCGCCTGCAGGTGATCCACCGCCACACCCCGCCCGGTCGCCAGCAGATTGGCGAGGTTGTACATCGCCCAATCCAGCCCGGCATTCGCTGCGATCCGGTAATGCTGCGCAGCAACCGACGTATCCGCAGCAACGCCCCAACCATGCTCATGACAACGCCCGAGCATGTTGCGCGCCATCAGATGCCCACGCCCGGCGGCGATGCCAAACCAGCGCAGCGCCAGCGCTTGATCCTGGGCGATGCCCTGGCCATCGAGAAGAATCTGCCCAAGCAAGGCCTGCGCTTCGACTTCGCCCTCACCCGCCGCCAGCAAAATCGCTTGCGCGGCACGCGCCGGGCTTTCGGCGAGCATGGCGCTGAGTTGTTCGCCGTCGAGGACTTCCTCGCGACGCAATTGGAAACTCATACCTCGACCCAGCGCCGCAGCAGGTTGTGATAGGTGCCGGTGAGGCGGATCAGCGAAGGGTGATCAGGCATGTCCTGCGTGAGCTGTTGAATCGCCCCGTCCATCTCGAACAGCAACGCGCGCTGGCTGTCTTCGCGCACCAGACTTTGCGTCCAGAAAAACGACGCATAACGCGCACCGCGAGTGACCGCGTTGACCTTGTGCAGGCTGGTGCCGGGGTACAACACCATATCGCCGGCCGGCAGTTTCACCTGCTGGGTGCCGTAGGTGTCCTGGATTTCCAGTTCGCCGCCGTCGTAATCCTCAGGCTCGCTGAAGAACAGCGTCGCCGACATATCGGTACGCACCCGTTCGATACTGCCCTTGGGCTGGCGCACCGCGTTGTCGATGTGGAAATCGAAGCTGCCACCGGCCGTGTAACAGTTCACTAACGGCGGGAAGACTTTGTGCGGCAGCGCGGCGGACATGAACAGCGGGTTTTTCCACAGCCGTTCAAGCATCGCCGCGCCGATTTCCTTGGCCAGCGGATGACCTTCTGGCAGTTGCAGATTGTGCTTTGCCTTGGCCGATTGAAAGCCGGCGGTGATCTTGCCATCGGCCCAATCGGCCTGCTCCAGTGCCTCACGAATGCGCTGCACTTCGTCTTTCGCGAACAATCCGGGGATGTGCAGCAGCATGGCGATGTCACCTGATGGCAAAGAGGCGGCAATGGTATTGATTCTTATTGACTGTGTAAAACCCGAGAGACGAATGAACTGGCAAAAACCGTAAGGTTAAATTGTAAAGAATGTAAATTCAGTGCGAATAACAATGTTTCGCAATTGATACGAATACTTGTTTAACCTATATTCCGCCGCCTCAAATCCTTGGGGAGGGGAATAAAAATGGCACGTCAACACGCACAATTACCGGTCAGTTCACCACGTCTGCTCGCCTCTGCAATCGGTGTGGCAATCACCGCCGGCTCCGCTGGCCAGATGGTCTTCGCCGCGGAAAAAACCGACAGCAAAGCCACCGGCAATGCCATCGCCCTGGACGCCACCGCCATCACCGGCGAAGCGCAGGACTCAACGTCCTACCAGGTCGAAAAAGCCTCCTCGCCCAAGTACACCGCGCCGCTGGTCGACACGCCGCGCTCGGTCACCGTGATTCCGCAACAAGTCCTCAAAGACACCGGCGCCCTGAACATGCAGGACGCGCTGCGCACCGTGCCGGGCATCACCTTCGGCGCCGGTGAAGGCGGCAACCCACAGGGCGACCGTCCGTTCATTCGTGGTTTCGACGCCCAGGGCGATACCTACCTCGACGGCGTGCGCGACACCGGTTCGCAGAGCCGCGAGATCTTCGCCGTGGAAAACATCGAAGTCAGCAAGGGCCCGAACTCCGCCATCGGCGGTCGTGGCGCGGCCGGCGGCAGCATCAACCTGGTGAGCAAGAAAGCGCACCTGGGCAACTCGTTCGATGGCGGCTTCACCTGGGGCTCCGACCAGACCCAGCGTTACACCCTCGACGGCAACTACCAGTTCAGCGACACCGCTGCTGGCCGTCTGAACCTGATGAGCCACGAGAGCAATGTCGCCGGTCGCGACAAGGTCGATTACGACCGCTGGGGTATCGCGCCTTCTCTGGCGTTTGGCCTGGGCACCGACACCCGCGTCAACCTCGACTACTACCATCTCGAAAGCAACGACACCCCGGATTCGGGCGTGCCGTACACCATTCCGGCCGGTGGCTCCGCTGCACGCACCAAGTCCAATCCGGACAAGCCATACGCCGGCGGTGATCACAGCAACTTCTACGGTCTGGATCGCGACTTCCGCAAGGGCCGCACCGACACCGCGACCTTCGCCATCGAGCATGACCTGAGCGACTCGCTGACGATCAAGAACACCCTGCGTCACGGCACCAGCATGCAGGATTACATCCTGACCCAGCCGGACGACAGCAAGGGCAACGTCAACAACGGCACGGTCTGGCGTCGGGCGAATACTCGGGTGAGCAATACCGAGACCACCACCAACCAGACTGACCTGTTCGGCAACTTCTACGTCGCCGGCTTCAAGAACAGCTTTTCCACCGGCGTTGAATACACCCGTGAGGAAAGCCAGAAGTCCTCGTACAACGTCAACACCGACACCACGCCGCGCACACCGGGCAACTCCAGCACTAACTGCACCCCGTCGATGGTCGGCGCTTCGAGTGGCTACAACTGCACCTCGCTGTCGAATCCAAACGCAAACGATCCGTGGAACGGCGCAATCTCGCGCAACTACGCCGGCACCGACACCCAGGCCAACACCTACGCACTGTATGTGTTCGACACCCTGGAGCTGAACGAGCAGTGGCTGGTGAACATGGGGCTGCGTTACGACCACTTCGATACCGACTACAAGACCTACAACGCCGCTGGCACCACCACGTCCAAGGGCGATGACACCAGCGAGTTCGTCACCGGTCAGTTCGGCGTCGTCTACAAGCCTGCGGAAAACGGCAGCATCTACGCCTCCTACGCCACCTCGGCCACGCCGCCGGGCAACACCTTGGGCGAAGGTCAGGAAGGCAACCCGTTGGGCGGCACGCCGGATCGCAGCGGCAACCTGCTGAGCAGCGACATGGAGCCGGAAACCACCAAGAACTACGAAATCGGTACCAAGTGGGATCTGCTCAATGATCGCCTGTCGCTGACCGCTGACATCTTCCGCACCGAGAAAGAAAACGCTCGTGTGCAAGTCGACACCACCTCGTACGAAAACGCCGGCAAGACCCGTGTGCAAGGTGTCGAGCTGTCGGCCAGCGGCAAGATCACCGACAAGTGGCAAGTGTTCGCCGGTTACGCCTTCATGGACAGCGAACAAGTCGACGGTGGCCCGATGGGCAAGGCCAACGATGGCAACGAACTGCCTAACACGCCGAAAAACAGCGCCAGCCTGTGGACCACTTACCAGGTCACGCCGAAGCTGACCATCGGTGGCGGTGCGTTCTACGTCGACGACGTGTACGGCAGCGTGGCCAACACCACCATGGTCGATTCGTATGTTCGCTACGACGCGATGGCGGCTTACAAGCTGACCAAGAACGTCGACCTGCAACTCAACGTGCAGAACCTGACCAACGAAACCTACTACGACAAAGCCTTCTCGACCCACTTCGCCAACCAGGCGGCGGGCCGTACGGCACTGTTGAGCACTAACTTCCACTTCTAAACACGGTGGAACCTGTGGGAGCGAGCTTGCTCGCGAAAGCGGTGGGTCAGTCAGCCTTCATGTCACTGACAGATTGCATTCGCGAGCAAGCTCGCTCCCACAGGTGATGTGATCAACAGGCTCAGCCCCGTTCATTCAATTGAACGGGGCTTTTGTGCGTAAGAAAGAACGCTTCTCGATAACCCACGGCATAATGCGCGCCGTGAAGACAAATTCCGAATGGACGGCGAGTGACGTGTTGAAGAAAACCCTGTTCCAGTTGCACTGGTTTTTTGGCATCACCGCAGGCCTGGTGCTGGCGTTGATGGGCATCACCGGCGCGGCCTATTCGTTTCAGGACGAAATCCTGCGGGCGCTGAACCCGTCCGTCCTGCAAGTAGAAAAACAGATCGCCGGTGTCTTGCCACCGGTGGAACTGGTCGCGCGCATCGAAGCTACGTCCGGCAAAAAAGTCTCGATGCTCTGGGTTGAAACCGACAGCGGCAACGCGGCACGCGTCTACTTCACCCCGCCCAAAGGCGAACGTCGTGGCGAGATGCGCTACTTCGATCCCTACACCGGCGAGTTCATGGGCGATGCCGTTGGCCAGGATTTCTTCGGCCTGATGCTGCAGTTGCACCGCTTCCTTGCCATGGGCGATACCGGGCGCAACATCACCGGTGCCTGTACGCTGATCCTGCTGTTTTTCTGCCTCTCTGGTTTGTATCTGCGCTGGCCGCGGCAGTGGAACAGCTGGCGCGTCTGGCTGACGCTGGACTGGAAGAAAAAAGGTCGCGCCTTCAACTGGGATCTGCATTCGGTGGCCGGTACCTGGTGCCTGCTGGTCTATCTGCTGCTGGCGTTGACCGGGTTGTCGTGGTCGTATGAGTGGTACAACAAAGGCCTGACCAAATTGCTCTCCGACGCGCCGCAAAACGAGCGCGTGCGCGGCGGTCGCGGCCCGGCGCCGGAAGGTCCGGCGCCGACTGCCGATTACGCAGCGATGTGGAGCAGCATCTACAGCGCTGCCGGCCCAGGGCTGGCCGCCTACAACATCCGCATGCCGGCGGTGGCTGGCCAACCGGCGACCGTTTTCTATCTGCTGGAAACTTCGCCGCACGATCGCGCGCTTAACCAGATCACCCTCGACCCGGCCACCGGCATCGTCAAACGTGTCGACCGCTACGCCGACAAGAGCTTCAAGGCGCAACTGCTGACCAGCATTTATGCGCTGCACGTCGGTAGTTACTTCGGCCTGGTCGGGCGGATCATCATCACGCTCGCAGCGGTGTGCATGCCGCTGTTTTTCATCACCGGATGGCTGCTGTACCTCGATCGTCGGCGCAAGAAAAAGCAGATCAAGGATGCGCGCCAAGGCCTCGCTCAATCGGCCGGCGATGCTTCGGCGTGGCTGATCGGTTTCGCCAGCCAGAGCGGTTTTGCCGAGCAACTGGCGTGGCAGACCGCCGGGCAATTGCAAGCCGCCGGATTGCCGGTGAAGGTGCAGCCACTGGCCAATGTCAGCGAGCAGGATCTGCGTGAATCGAACAACGCGCTGTTTGTGGTGAGCACGTTTGGCGACGGCGAAGCACCGGACAGCGCGCGCGGATTTGAGCGCAAAGTGCTCGGCAAGGCGGCAACGCTCGACAGCCTGAATTACTCGGTGCTCGGTCTCGGTGATCGTCAGTATCAGCACTTCTGTGGTTTCGCCAAACGCCTGCACCAATGGTTGGCTGAGCACGGCGGCAAGACATTGTTTGCCCCGGTGGAAGTCGACAGCGGTGATCCGTATGCCCTGCGTCACTGGCAAACCCAACTCGGCCTGCTCACCGGGCAAGCCCCCATCGATACTTGGCAGGCGCCGAGTTACGACAACTGGACGCTGGTCCGCCGCGAACTGATGAACCCGGACAGCAGCGGCTCACCGGTCTATCTGTTGGGCTTGAGCGCACCGAACACCAGCAGTTGGCTGGCCGGCGACCTGGTCGAGGTGCTGCCGCGCAACTGCCCGTGGGCCATCGAACACTTCCTCGACGGCCTCGGCATTCGTGGCGAGACCACAGTGAAAATCAACGGCCTCGACGAACCTCTGGAAGTCGCGCTGGCGTCGCGGCAATTGCCCGAGCACCGCGCCCATCTAGTCGGTTTGCATGCGCAATCACTGGTCGATGCGATGGTGCCGCTGGCCATGCGCGAATACTCGATCGCCTCGATTGCCGCCGACGGCGTGCTGGAGTTGATCGTGCGTCAGGAACAGCATGCCGATGGCACCCTGGGCATCGGTTCTGGCTGGCTGACTGAACACGCGCCAGTGGGCGGCAGTATCAGTTTGCGGGTGCGACGCAACAGTGGTTTCCATCTGCCGAACGAACCCGTACCGATGATTCTGCTGGGCAACGGCACCGGTCTGGCCGGGCTGCGCAGTTTGCTCAAGGCGCGGATTGCCGATGGTCAACAGCGCCAGTGGTTGCTGTTTGGCGAGCGTAATCGCGAACATGATTTCCTCTGCCGCGCGGAGCTGGAAGAGTGGTTGATCAATGGTGATCTGGAGCGGCTGGATCTGGCGTTTTCGCGGGATCAGGCGGAGAAGGTTTATGTGCAGGATCGTTTGCGTGAGTCGGCGGGTGAGTTGAAGAAGTGGCTGGCGGACGGAGCGGTGATTTACATCTGCGGCAGCCTGCAAGGCATGGCTTCGGGCGTGGATCAGGCACTCAACGACATCCTCGGTGCCGCTGAAGTGGAGCGGTTGATTGAGCAGGGTCGATATCGGCGTGATGTCTATTAAAGAGCCCCTCACCCTAACCCTCTCCCGGAGGGAGAGGGGACTGATTGGGGGATGCTTGAGATGTACGCCGACCTGCGACTGCTTTACCGAATCCATAATCGAGAAAGGCTTTGTGCTGATCTCATAATCGACTCGATCTCTCAGGTCGATGTATGACGCAAGACACCTCGGTCAGCCCCCTCTCCCTCCGGGAGAGGGCTGGGGTGAGGGTTAGCTTTTGATCTTCAAGCGGGCTGCAACTTTTTCTCAAAAACCGCCACCCCATTCAAATCCCGCAACACCACACTCATCTCCCCACTCCCCCCTTCAATATTCACCTCGCCAAAAAACTGAAACCCGGCAAACGGTGACGTGTTCTGCGCCGGCGGCGCCTTCTCGAACACCACTTCCGGGCCAAAGGTTTTATCCAGCGGATTAGGCCCAAAGCTCCCGGCATTCAACGGCCCCGCAACAAACTCCCAGAACGGTTCGAAATCCTGAAACGCCGCGCGATCCGGGTGATAGTGATGCGCCGCGCAGTAGTGCACGTCGGCCGTGAGAAAGACAAAATTGCGCACCTGCTGCTTACGCAGATAACCGAGCAACTCGGCGATTTCCACCTCACGCCCCTGCGCCGGTCCCGGGTCACCGTTGGCCACCGCTTCCCAACGCGCCACACCCGGGCTGACCTCGCCATCCGGCACACCCAGACCAATCGGCATGTCGGCGGCGATGACCTTCCACTGGGCTTTGGACTTCTTCAAACCTCGTTTGAGCCAGTCCAGTTGCTCACGCCCGAGAAAGGGTTTCGCCGCGCCGAGGTTGTCGTCATTGGCGCCGCGATAACTGCGCATGTCGAGCACGAACACATCGAGCATCGGCCCGTAACTGATCTTGCGATAAATCCGCCCGCCGCCGTCGGCAGCCTGCAAACGCATTGGCGAATATTCCAGCCACGCCTTGCGTGCGCGCCCGACCAGGGTGTGGATATCTTTTTCCTGATAACGCTCGTCGAGCTGCTTGCCCGGGGACCAGTTGTTGACCACTTCATGGTCGTCCCACTGCCAGATCTGCGGCACCTCGGCGTTGAACCGACGGATGTTTTCGTCCATCAGGTTGTAGCGGTAGTTGCCCCGATAGTCGTCGAGGGTCTGCGCGACTTTGCTCTTGGCTTCAGTGGTGAGGTTGCGCCACACCCGACCGTTTTCGGTGGTCAGTTGAGCGGGCACCGGGCCGTCGGCATAGATGGTGTCACCGCTGTGGATAAAGAAGTCCGGCAAACGCAGGCGCATGGCTTCGTAGATGCGCATGCCGCCGATGTCCGGGTTGATACCGAAGCCCTGGCCGACGGTGTCGCCGCTCCAGACGAAACGAATATTGCGCCGCGCCGTCGGAGCGCTGCGTAGGTGACCCAGCCACGGTTCGCTGGCGACGCCGGTGCGGGCGTCCTTGAAATACACGCGATAGAAAATCGCCTGATCGGCGGGCAGCCCGGTCAGTTCAACGCGGGCGGTGAAGTCGCTGCGGGCATCGGCGAGCGCCGAAACCAGCCGGCGTGGATGGCGAAACTGGCTGCGGGTGTCCCACTCGACCACCATATGCGCCGGGCGATCGCTGCGGCTCCAGATCATCGCGCGGTCGCCTTGCAGGTCGCCGGACTGCACGCCATCGGTCAACTGCGGACGATCCTTGACCGACGCAATCACCGCCGGCGCCAGGCTTGGCATCAGCAGACCGGCGCCGACGACTTGCATGACACGCCGGCGACCGGGGTTGAAATCGCTCATGCTGTTCTCCCTGAAAAAAGGAAAACTTAAGCACGCTCACATGACCCGGAAATGACACCAGACACACCACACAACCAATGTGGGAGCGAGCTTGCTCGCGAATGCGTCCTATCAGTCGAAATCTTATTCGCTGACACACCGCTTTCGCGAGCAAGCTCGCTCCCACAGGGTTTTGTGGAGCCAGTTAAACCTTCGCCGGTTCCAGCGCCAACTCGACCGCTTCCGGGCGTTTGACCGTCGCATAGACCACAGCAGTCAACAAACTCCCCGCGACAATTGCCAGCAGATACAGCAACGCATGATTGATCGCATTCGGAATCGCCAGCACAAACAAGCCACCATGCGGCGCCATCAGCTTGCAGCCGAAATACATCGACAGCGCACCGGTCAGCGCGCCACCGGCAATACTCGCCGGAATCACCCGCAACGGGTCTTTCGCGGCAAACGGAATCGCCCCTTCGGAGATAAAGCACAGCCCCAGCACCAGCGCCGCTTTGCCGGCCTCGCGCTCAGTCTGGGCAAACTTGCGCCGCGCTATAAACGTGGCGATGCCCAGGCCAATCGGCGGCACCATGCCCGCCGCCATCGTCGCGGCCATCGGTGCATAACTCTGCGACGCCAGCAGCCCCACCGAGAATGCGTACGCGGCCTTGTTGATCGGTCCGCCAAGGTCAACGCACATCATGCCGCCGAGCAGCACACCGAGCAGAATCGCGTTGGTGGTGCCCATGCTGTCGAGGAAGTGCGTGAGCGCCCCGAGCATACCGGCGACCGGTTTGCCGACCACGTAAATCATCACCAGCCCGGTAAACAGACTGGCGAACAACGGGATGATCAGAATCGGTTTCAGTGCTTCGAGACTTTGCGGCAAGGCGACATATCGACTGATCGCCTTGGCCGCATAACCGGCGATGAAACCGGCGACGATGCCACCGATAAAACCAGCACCCAACGTACTCGCGAGCAAGCCGCCAATCATCCCCGGCGCCAGGCCCGGACGGTCGGCGATCGAGTAAGCGATGTAACCGGCCAACAGCGGCACCATCAATTTGAACGCGGTCTCGCCACCGATCTGCATCAACGCAGCGGCCAGCGTGCCTTCTTCCTTGAACGCGGTGATGCCGAACACAAACGACAGCGCGATCATCAAACCGCCGGCCACCACCATCGGCAGCATGAACGACACGCCGGTCAGCAGGTGTTTGTAGACGCCGGTTTTTTCTTGCTTGGCCGGTGCCTTGCCGTCACCCGCAGCACTTTCCACAACACCTTCGGCCAGCGCTTTTTTCAGCGTCGCCTCGGACTGTTTCAACGCAATGCCAGTGCCGCAGCGATAAATTTTCTTGCCGGCGAATCGCTCGGTGGCGACTTCGATATCCGCCGCCAGCAACACCACGTCGGCTTCGGCAATCGCCGCTGCGCTCAACGGGGTTTTCGCGCCCACCGAGCCTTGGGTTTCGACCTGCAGTTCGTAACCCAGACGCTTGGCGGTTTGCTGCAAGGCTTCGGCGGCCATGAAGGTATGGGCGACACCGGTCGGGCATGCGGTGATGGCGACGAGGCGTGGCGCGCGCGGCGCATCAGCAACCGGTTCAACAGCGCCGGCGACGTAAACTTCAGCCTCTTCAGCACCACGACGCAGCACCGCTTCAACATCCTGCAACGCCTGCGCCGGGGCGATCTGGAAAACACGTTTACCGACAAAACGCGTCATGTCGACCGCGCCGGTGGCAACCAGCAAAACCCACTCGGCCGCTGCAATGGTCGCCGCCGACAACTCGCGTTCCGGGTGCGCCGCATCGACCACTTCCACGCTGGTGCTCCAACCCTGACGCTGCGCCGCCGCATCAAGCAAACGCGCGCACAGCACACTGGTGACCATGCCGTTCGGGCAAGCCGTAACAATGGCTAATTTCATGACAAACCCTCTTATTGTTCTGTCAGGGGACGCACGCGCACGCCCTGTTCGAGCTGCGCCAGTTGCGCAGCGTCGTTGATGCCGAAACCGATCTGGCTCACCGCCATCGCCGCAATCGCGGTAGCCGTGCGCAGGGTTTGTTCAGGCGTGTCGGCGCTGAGCAAACCGTGGAGCATGCCGGCCAACAGCGAATCACCGGCACCCACCGTGCTGGCAACGCTGACCTTTGGTGGCGTGGCGTGCAGCACCGAGCCGACGCTGAACCAGTTCACGCCATCAGCACCGTGAGAAATCACCACGTGCTCGATGCCTTGCGCATGCAAACGCGCCGCTGCTTGCGCTTCCGCCGCGTGAGAAACCACTTCGCAACCGAGCGCGTCGGCGAGTTCTTCAGTGTTCGGTTTGATCAGCCACGGACTGGCTTTCAACGCCGCGCGCAAGGCTTCGCCGCTGGAGTCGAGCGCGACTTTCAGGCCAAGTTGATTGAGCCGTTCGATCAGCTCACGCAACCATTGCGCCGTGACTCCACGCGGCAAACTGCCGGCGACCACCACGGCGTCGTGACCCGGTGCAATCTGCACCAGACGATCCAGCAACGCCTGCTGCGCGGCGGCATCGACCACCGGCCCCGGGCCGTTGATGTCAGTGATGCGTCCACTCTGCTCCGCCACTTTGATGTTGCTGCGCGTCTCACCCGGCACGCGGATAAACGCGTCGACAAAACCGCGCTTGGCGAACAGGGTTTCGAACGCTTGCAGATTGTCTTCGCCGAGAAACCCGCTGACCGTCAATTGATGACCAAGGTCGGCAAGCACCTGGGCGACGTTCACGCCTTTGCCGGCGGCGTGGGTGTGCATTTCGTCGCTGCGATTGACCTGACCGGCCTCCAGCCGTGGCAACTCAACGGTGAGGTCGAGCGCCGGGTTGAGGGTCAGGGTAAGAATCTTGGCCATCACAGGGCCTCCACTAATGCGCGCACTTCGTTGGCGCTGCCCACGGCCAGGGCCTGTTGAGCAAGGGTTTGCGCCTGGGTCAGGCTGAGTTCGCGGATGCGTGCCTTGACTTCGGCAATGCTGCGCCCGGAGACACTGAGCTCATCAACACCGAGGCCGACCAGCACCGGTACCGCCAGCGGATCCGCCGCCAGCTCACCGCAAACACCAACCCACTTGCCGTGGGCATGGGCCGCGCGCACGGTGATGTCGATCAGTTGCAGCACCGCCGGGTGCAATCCATCCGCCTGCGCCGACAGGGTCGGGTGACCACGGTCGATGGCTAGGGTGTATTGCGTGAGGTCGTTGGTGCCAACACTGAAGAAGTCGACTTCCTTGGCCAGTACCGGCGCGAGCAGAGCGGCGGACGGCACTTCGATCATGATCCCCAGTTGCAGATCGGCGACCGGGATTTCCAGGCGCAGACGCTCGGTCATGTCGCGGGCCTGACGCCACTCTTCAACGCTGCCGACCATCGGGAACATGATCCGCAGCGGACGGTTATCCGCCGAACGCAGCAAGGCGCGCAATTGCGCTTCCATGATCTGCGGACGCTGCAAGGTCAGGCGAATGCCGCGCACACCGAGGAACGGGTTTTCTTCCTTGGCAATCGGCCAATACGGCAGCGGTTTGTCGCCGCCAACGTCAAGGGTGCGGACCACCAGCGGACGACCGGCGAGGCCATCGAGGACGCGGCGGTATTCGGCTTCTTGCGTCGCCTCGTCCGGCGCTTGCGGATGGGCCATGAAAATCAGTTCGGTGCGCAGCAGACCAATGCCTTCGGCGCCCTGCTCCACCGCACTGATCACGCCCGCGCTTTCGCCGATGTTGGCGAACACTTCAACGGCGTGACCGTCGGTGGTGTGTGCCGGTTGATGGCGTTGTTCGGCGGCAATTTTCAGACGTTGTTCGCGGGTGTCGCGCTCTTCGGCGGCGCGTTGCAGAGTCGCAGCATCAGCGTCGACGTGCAGGCGACCGCGTTGACCGTCGAGCAGCAACGGCGTGCCCGGCGCCAGCAACAACACCGCTGCGCCAGCGCCGACCAGCGCCGGAATCCCGAGCGCTCGCGCAACGATTGCACTGTGCGCGGTGGCGCCGCCGCGTGCGGTGAGAATCCCCGCCACACGCGCCGGGTCCAGCCGTGCGACGTCGGACGGGCCGACCTCGTCCATCACTAGAATGTACGGTTGCTCAGGCTCGCTCGCCGTTTGCACGCCACACAGTTGCGCCAGCACGCGACGGCCGATATCACGCAGATCCGCCGCACGCTCGGCGAGCAAAGCGTCCTGCAACGATTCCTGCTGTTTGGCCGCCGCTTCGATCACCGCCATCCATGCTGCTTCGGCGCTTTCGCCCTGCTTGAGGCGGGTGTCGACTTCGTCGGTCAGTTCCGGGTCGTCGAGCATTTCCTGATGGGTGATGAAGATCTCGCGGATGGCTTTGGCTTTGCTGCGTTCGATCAAACCTTGAATGTCACTGCGCACATCACTGAGCGCTTGCTTGAGACGTTCGCGCTCAACGGCGGCAGACTCGCCGCGCAAGGGGTAATCGATGGTTTGCTGAACTTGAATATGCGCAGGCCCGATAGCAATGCCCGGTGCTGCCGGGATCGCCTGCAACTGAGCGCCGGACGCCGGAGCGATCAGCACTTCGGCGATGTCGGCAATGACCTCGCGCTGTTGACTCACCGCTGGCAGCGGCTCGACTTCTTCGCCGAGGCCTTCTTCGATGGCGGCCAAGAGTGCCGGCAAGGCATCCGCGGCAATGCTCGGTTCAGCGATCAACTCCAGCACCTGACCACGACGGGCGCCAAGGCTGAGCAGTTTGCTCAAACTCTTCACCGACACAGCGCTGTCCTGACCGTCGACGATGCGCACGCGAATTTCGCCATCAAAACTCTTCGCCAGTTGCGCGAGGATCTTCGCCGGCCGCGCGTGCAGACCATGGGCGTTGGCCAGGGCAATACGCGCGCTCGGCCAGTCGGCGGGCAATTCACCGCCGAGCACTTCGAGAACTTTGCGACTGCTGGTAGCGCGGCCCAGTTCATGGCCGCGACCTTCGATCAGCAACGCACACAGGCGTTCAAGCAACGCCTGATGTGCCTCGCCGAGGCTGGCCAGGCAGAACAGACCGCTGAGCGGCTGACCGAGGTAGCGCATCGGTTTGTCCGGCGTCACGAACGCCAGCCCCGGACGCTTCACGGTCTGCTCGCTGTGCAGCCACCACAAACCATCGCCCAGCGGCAGCGCTTCGACCTGCTGCAACACGCCAGCAAAACCGTTGCTCACACAATCGGCCTGCCGCAACAGACGTGCGCCACGCCAGACCAGTTCTTCGAAATCATCGGCGGAGACACCGAGGCCAATCATCTGCGCGTCCAGCGCCAGTTCCTGCGGCGCGCCTTGCAGCAGTTTCAGCAGCGCCTCAGGTGAACTGGCGCGACGCAGGGCCTGGCCCAGATCGGTCTCGCCGAGGGCACGGGTCAGCAGTTGCAGCAGGCGCAGGTGTTCGTCGGATTTGGCAGCGATACCAATCGCCAGATAAACGATCTGGCCATCGCCCCAATCCACGCCTTCCGGGAACTGCATCAGGCGCACGCCAGTGGCGAACACCTGATCGCGGGTTTCCGGAGTGCCGTGGGGAATGGCAATACCTTGACCGAGAAAGGTCGAGCCCTGGGCTTCCCGTGCCTGCAATCCAGCGAGGTAACCGTCGGCAACCAGACCATCGGCCACCAGGTGATTGGCGAGCAGTTGCAAGGCAGCGGGTTTATCCACAGCCGATTGGCCCATGGATATCTGCTCTATAGTGAGCTCGAGCATGCGATCTCCTTTTTGGCGCTTCATGAGTGCCAGGTATTGTTTTGGATGGTTTGCAGCTTAGGCGCTTTACCGCTTTGCTTTTCAGCGGCAGTTTTGGCGGTTTCACGGCAGAACCGGCCAAAGACGTCTAAAACGTAGAAAATACGCTTGCTGAAACGTTTAATCTAGATTGATCGGCACGTTACTCGATAATGTCCCATCCTTGAAGTCCAACTTGTCGGATGCGCTGCGACAATAGTCGCCTGCCCTAATCGGGTAGGATTGGCGAAAATGTCGCGGCAAGCTCGAAAAAACAAGGAAATCCCGGGTTGAAACTCAGTGATATCGCGCGGTTGGCCGGAGTGTCCGTGACCACCGCCAGCTACGTCATCAACGGCAAGGCCGAACAGCAACGCATCAGCACCGCCACCGTCGAGCGGGTGCGCGCAGTGGTCGATCTGCACGGCTTCACGCCAAACCCACAAGCGGCCGGGCTGCGCAGTCGGCACACGCGCACGCTGGGCTTTATTCTGCCGGATCTGGAAAACCCCAGTTACGCGCGGATCGCCAAACTGCTCGAGCAAGGTGCGCGGGCGCGCGGCTATCAATTGCTGATCGCCAGTTCCGACGATGCGCCAGACAGCGAGCGGCAGTTGCTGCAACTGTTCCGTGCGCGCCGTTGCGATGCGCTGATCGTCGCCAGTTGCCTGCCGGCCGGCGATGACAGCTATCGGCAGTTGCAGGCCAAAGGTCTGCCGATCATCGCCATTGACCGGGTCATGGAACCCGAGCATTTCTGCTCGGTGATCAGTGACGACCGCGAAGCCAGCCTGCACCTGACCCAGAGCCTGCTCGATCCGCAACCGAAGCAGATCGTACTGCTCGGCGCGCGCCCGGAACTGAGCATCAGCCAGGAACGTGCCGCCGGTTTCAAAGAGGCGTTGGTCGACTTCAAAGGCGAAGTGCTGGTCGAACATGCTGAATCTTTCAGCCGTGAGTGCGGCAAGCAATTGATGGAAGAACTCCTGCAGCGTCTGGGGCATTTGCCGGATGCGTTGGTGACGACTTCCTACGTGCTGCTACAGGGTGTGTTCGATGCGCTGCATGACTTCCCGTTGAAATCGCGGCCACTGCGCCTCGGCACCTTCGGCGATACGCAGTTGCTGGATTTCCTGCCGCTGCCGGTCAACGCCATGGCCCAGCAGCACCAGTTGATCGCCGACAAGGCGCTGGAACTGGCGCTGGCTGCGGTCGAGCAGTCGGAGTACAAGCCCGGCGTGCAGGCCATCGCGCGGACCTTCAAGCAGCGTATTCACCGGGACTGAGCCGTGGAGCTGATCGACAGCCACACCCACCTCGACTTCCCCGACTTCGACGCCGATCGCCCGGCGTTGCTCGCCGAAAGCCGTGCCCTCGGGGTGCGGCGAATGGTGGTGTTGGGGGTTTATGAGGGCAATTGGCAACGGGTCTGGGATCTGGTGCAGAGCGATGCCGATTTGTATGCGGCATTCGGTCTGCATCCGGTGTATCTCGATCAGCATCGACCTGAGGATGTGTCAGCGCTCGGTGATTGGCTGACGCGGCTGCGTGGTCATCGGCAGTTGTGTGCGGTGGGCGAAATCGGTCTGGATTACTTCATCGAAACGCTGGATCGCGAACGGCAACAGGCGCTGTTCGAGGCGCAGCTGCAACTGGCCGCGGATTTCGAATTACCGGCATTAATCCACGTTCGCCGTAGTCATGCGGCAGTGATCTCAACGCTCAAACGCTTCAAGCTCAAACGCGCGGGAATCATCCACGCCTTCGCCGGCAGCCGTGAAGAAGCGCGGGAGTACATCAAACTCGGTTTCAAACTGGGTCTGGGCGGCGCGCCGACCTGGCCGCAGGCGTTACGCATGCATCGAGTGATTGCGGAACTGCCGCTGGAGTCGATCGTGCTGGAAACCGATTCACCGGACATGGCGCCTGCGATGTTTCCCGGTCAGCGCAACAGCCCGGCGCACTTGCCGGCGATTTGCGAGGCGCTGGCCGAGTTGATGAAGATCAGCCCCGAACATTTGGCCACCGCCAGCACCACCAACAGCTGCGAAGTCTTCGGCTGGTAAAAAACAATCCTTGTGGGAGCGAGCCTGCTCGCGAAAGCGGTGAGTCAGGTGACAGCGATGTCACTGACAGATTGCATTCGCGAGCAGGCTCGCTCCCACAGTTTTTCGTGTACAGCTCAGACGCGGAAGGCGCTGATCAGTTGTTTAAGCTCAACAACTTGGGCTGACAGCGCGCGGCTGGCATCTTCGGTCTGGTGCGCCCCCTGCGCCGTGCGCTCGCCGGCGCGGTTGATCTCGACGATGTTCTGATCGATGTCATGGGCCACCGCCGTTTGCTGTTCAACCGCAGCGGCGATCTGCTGATTCTGATCGACGATCATGCCCACCGCTCCGAGGATGTTTTCCAGCGCCTGCTGGACCTTTTCCGACTGCCCCACCGTGCCGTTGGCCATCTGATGGCTGACGCCCATGGCTTTCACCGCCGCCCCAACGCCGCCATGCAGCTTGGCGATCATCTGTTCGATTTCTTCGGTTGATTGCTGAGTGCGTTTGGCCAAGGTACGCACTTCGTCTGCGACCACAGCAAAACCACGTCCCTGCTCGCCGGCACGCGCCGCTTCGATCGCGGCGTTGAGCGCCAGCAGGTTGGTCTGTTCGGCGATGCTCTTGATCACTTCCAGTACACGACTGATCGCCTGGCTATCGCTGGCCAATTGGTTGATCACCAGCACCGACTGATCGATTTCGCTGGCCAGCGCGGCAATGCTGCCCTGCTGCGACTCGACCAGGCCACGACCACTGATGGTCTCGTCATTCACGCTGTGGGCACTGCTGACCGCTGCGGCAGCACTACGCGCCACCTCCAGTGAGGTCGCCGACATCTGATTCATCGCCGTCGCCACTTGTTCGATCTGCGTACGTTGCCCGGCGACCGCCTGATTGCTCTGCGCGGAGACACTTTCAACCTGTCCGGCCTGACGCTCGACCTCGCCGACGGTCTGCCCCACCCGCTCAATCAAGTCGTGAATCTTCCTCACCGTGCCGTTGAACACCTCGCCCAATTCACCCAATTCATCGCGACTGCTGGCCTTGAAGTTGACCGTCATGTCACCGGCCGCAACCTTGTCCATCATCGCTCCGAGGCGTTTAAGCGTGGTGCGGGTCGAGGCGTAGAAGCCCCCGTAGAGGTAGAAAATCAACACGAACACCACCGACAACGCCACGGCCTGCAAGACCATGTGCGTGCGGTTCTGCGCCAGACGCTGCTGCAATTGAGTATCGAGGAATTTCAGCGCGGCTTCGTTGAGCTGGTAAGTCCGCTCGATCAGCCCGGTGACCTGATCGTAAAACGCCTGCCACGGCGCATCGAGCGTGTCGGCCATCACCACTTGTTCTTCGAACAGTTCACTGGCCTGTTTCAGCGAGGCCTTGCTGCTGTCGGCCGCCGCGCTGAGGTTGTCCCGCGCGGCTTTGCTGGAGCCGAGGGCGTCCTGCAGTTTCAAACCGTATTCGGCCTGGAGTTTTTCGATCTGCACCATCAACTCGTCGAAACGGGTGCTTGAAGAGCTGTTGAGAAAACCCTGACCCAATGAATACGAGCCCATCGCCCGGCCTTCGCCGAGAGTTTGCGTGACGGTCGGCGTGATCAGGGTGACCAGTTCGCTGAGCTGACGGATGTCGCTCTGGTTGTCGCGGCTGAGCCCGGCCTGACTGCTGATGATCTGGCTGAAAATCTGCGCACTGGCCAGCAGTTTGCCGATCAACGCGCTTTTGCTCTGCAAAGAGTTTTCCGCTTGCTGGGCCTTGAACGCGGCGATCATTTCATCGCGTTTGCCGTCGAAGACCTGGACCTGCTCAGGATCTTCAGTCATCGCCGTCAGTCCTTGCAGGCGTGCCAGAACCGCTTGTTCGAGCGTGGTGATCTGCGCCTCGACATTCCCGGCCTTGCCGGACTGCCCGAGGGTGACGTTGATCTGCACCAGATTGTTGAGGGTTTCCAGATCCCGGCGCAGGGCTAGGCTGCTGCCCAGCAGATCAAGGCTTTGCAGCTCGACACGGGTGCCCTGGAATTCGCGATAGGAATCGCGCACCAGATAGAAATTGGTCACCAGCATCGGCACCAGGAACAGCACGCTGATCAGGCTGAACTTCATGCCGAAGCTCAGACGGTTCATCAGCGAGACGGCGGGATAGAGCAAGCTCTTCACTGGAAGTCTCCCTTGGTTTTTCTTGTTTTTATTGGCAGGCGCGGGGCGACAGCAGATAGCCACTATCGGGCGCCATCTCTGTATAGCTCAAATCGAAGGGAGGTTTTGTAACTTAAGGTTAACGACAAAAAGATCGCAGCCTGCGGCAGCTTCCACAGGAAACACACAATCCCTGTGTAGGAGCTGCCGCAGGCTGCGATCTTTTGATTTTTCTTTAAATCAGTGAAATCAGTGAAGCAGAACCGTCCACAAGGCAAAACCGGCATACCACAGCACCGCCGCGCGCAGCAGCAGTTCCCACAGGCAATCGAGGGTATTGATGCCTTCTGGCCCGACCACGGGAGGTGGAATCTCCCCCGCCGCCAAACCGACCCGGTTGATCAAGTGCGCAGCACTGATGTTCCAGTTGAGCAACTCATGCAGCATCACCCGACTGACCGCGACAAAGTTGCCGACCAGCGCCAGACTCGCCGCCAGCAGACGCACTGGCACCCAATCAAAGGCATGACGCATTTGCGCGGCGCGCTCGACCAGTGCCGGTGTCTTGCCATGCTCTTCGGCCAGCGCCAGCAATCGATAAGCCAGCGCCGCGACCGGACCGAGCAGGAAGTACCAGAAAATCACCGCGAAGAAGCTTTGATACGCCTCCCACAACAAATGCCCCTGCACCCGCTCGAGCAATTGCTCGCCACTGTCGGCGCAGATATTCAGATCACGCTTGGCCACATGCGCCGCCGCTTGCAGATCCTCACGGCGCCAGGCATCACGGAACGGCCCGAGACCGCCGAGCAAGTCGCCGCGCCCCAGACTGTAAATCACCACCAGCAAATGCACCGGCAGCGCCAGCAAGCCATAGGCCACCGGTTCCAGCACCACCAGCAACAGCGCCAGCAAGGCCAGCGGAAACACCACCAGAATCGTCAACACCAGCCAGGGTTGCTTAACCAGCCGCTCGCTGGCTTCGAGTTTGTTCAGTTCGCGGATCCATCCGCCATCGCGTTGAACCCGATGACGCAGGGCCGAAAACTTCTCGATCCACAGCGCCAGCAGTAACACCAGAAAACTCATTGTCCTTCCTCTTGTGCCAGGGCTGCGCGGTAACGTGCCCAGTCGAATGCCGGGCCAGGATCGGTCTTACGCCCGGGTGCTATGTCGCTGTGCCCACAAATGCGGGCGCCGGTGATGGCCGGAAATGCTGTTTGCAACTGGCGGGTCAGCGCCGTCAACGCCTGATACTGCGCGTCGGTGAACGGCAGATCATCGGTGCCTTCGAGCTCGATGCCCACGGAAAAATCGTTACAGGTTTCCCGTCCATCGAAGACCGACACGCCGGCATGCCACGCACGCTCAAGACAGGAGACAAACTGGGTGATCTTGCCGTCACGTTCAATCAGAAAATGCGCCGAGACGCGTAGGTCAGCGATCCCTGCAAAGTAGGGATGTTCGGTGACATCCAGACGATTCTGGAAAAATTCCTGCACCTTGCCCGTGGCGAACTGCGCCGGCGGCAGACTGATGTTGTGGATGACCAACAGGGAAACTTCGCCCGCAGGGCGCTCATTGAAGTTGGGCGATGGGCACACCTGCACCCCGTGACACCACCCGCTAGCGGGATCCAACTGCATACCGATTCCTTCAACGCCGACTGTGTTGGCGCCCAGTATGCCGTGATCGGCCCCCGGCGCGCGATCACTTGGCGCGATTGAGTCGCCGCAGGTTGCCCAGCACCGACTCCAGCGCACGGTCGAACAGTAAGGTGTCGTCCAGAGCACGCACCGCACCGCGCTCGAATTCCAAGGCCAGCGTAACGCGACTGCGCTCCAGCACCTTCATCCCGGTGCGATCGACAAACACATATTTGCCGGTGGCTTCGATGATGGCCGCGAGCTTGCAGCGCAGACTGTGTTCATCGTCTTCCTGAAATGCCACCCAACTGCCCAAGCGCAGTTGCTCGACCTGGCGCAGACCCGCGGCGTCGTGGGGCAAGCGTACCGACGTCAGCGCCATGCCGCCCTCGTCGGCGGTTTGCAGCACGATCTGCTGCGACACCTCGATCATCGGCGCGGCCGGATCCGCCTCGACGGAACGCTCCAGCACCCGCACATGCAGGGCTTCAAGCTCACTGAAAAATCCGCTGGTGGCGAATGGATCGAACGCCGAACTGGTCAGGCCATCACGCAGCGACTTGAGCAACCCCGGCACCAGTGCCAGCAAGCGCAGACTGGATTCAGTGTCTGCATGACGCTGCACGCTCCAGATCAATTGCTCCATGGTGTGCACATCGGCCTGCCATTCAGCTGACTGATCGCCATGCTTGAGGCAGGTCAGCAGAAGTACTTTGCTCCAGGCGTCCTGGACGAAGGTGACCACCGAGGGCGGCAGGGTTTTGCCCAGCAGTGCTTGATTCAGCGCCCGCTCGACCCGACGCCTTGCCAGTTCGGTCTTCGCTCGCCCCTCTTCGGCGTCACGCAGGCGCTGTTCAAGCAGCTCGCTGCGGCGGCGCTGATCGCTGGTGAACGCGAGAAAATCAGCCAGCAACTCGGAAAAAATCGCCGGATCATCGACAAAGTCAGTCAGCAGGCGCTGCACCACTTGCTCGATGCGCAGGTACAAGCTGTCGCGCGCCTCACCGTCGCAGTCGCCCCAGCCCATCGCCGCCTCGGCGATTTCGTTGAGCAGGCGCCGCGCCGGATGGGTGCTGCGGCTGAAGAAACTCTTGTCGAGCACCGCGACCTTGAGCATCGGGATCTGCAACCGCGCGATCAAGGCCTTGAGCGAATCGGGCACATTGCGGTCTTCAAGAATGCAGTCGAAGACCATGGCGATCAGATTGATCACATCTTCGTCCGCATCGCCGACGATCCGCGATTTGCCGCTTCTGACGCTGACCCGGGTCAGCAGTTGTTCGAGCTGATTGCGCAGATCGAAGTCATCCTGAGCCGCCAGCGCCGGCACGTACTGCTGCAGGTGCGAGAGCAGGCGCAACAGATCGCGAGTGGAAATCGGCTGCGCCGCAGCGCTGGACTCCAGCGTCGGTGCGACACTGCCGCGCACGTGTGCGAGCAATTGCTGCAGCGCGGCGAAGACCTCCTGCACGCTTTCGTCGACGGGCGGCGTGTCGTCGCTTTCCTCACTGTTCACGTTGGCGATCGCACGATCAATCGCACGGCGGGCCGGGGCTGGCTTCAACTCCGGCAGCACACCGGTGGCGAGCAGCAATTGATTGGCTTCGGCGTAAAGTTGCTCGGTGTCGGCCAAGACATAGCGCTCGAAGAGTTTGAGCAGGATCAGCTTGACCTTGATCTCCACACCCAGATTACGGCCGGCCTGCAGGAAAAACTCACAGAGCATGGCCGGACCGAGCGGGTTGTGCTGATCGTCGAGCGGGTTGCCGAGCAGCGCATTAAGCCGCGCTGTCAATTGATCGAGGGCGAAGCCGTCACGTTTGAGTACGCGACCGACCATGGTCTCGACCGCGACACTGCGTTCCATGTCGTCGCTACGCGGAGCGAACTCGTCGTACATGAGGGCGTGCGGCAGTGCGTTGGGCGTGGGATCGTATTGAGTCAGGCCGACGAAGGCGTCGAAAAACTGCTCGAGAAAGCCGCGCTCGATGTTTTTGCGCTTCAGACGCAAGTCGCGCATGGCTTCGAAGAAGATGTTCTGCTCGACGTCGTTGCGCGCCCGGTCGGCCATTTCGAACAACGTGTCGTCGGCGTTATCGAACAGCTCCTGCAAGCCGTGGCGCAGTTGCTGGGCAGCCTTGTCGCGAACCTGAAGCAGAATCACAGGCAGGCGGGCGAGCGGCGAGTGATTCGCCTGATCGGTAGCTACCTTGTGCAAAGGCACTACTTTCCCGTCGTTGTGCATCCAAGCCTCCTGAAACGGTGATTCGTTCGGTCACTTTCAACATAAGCCTCCTGTGGGAGCGAGCTTGCTCGCGAAGGCGATCTGTCAGTGACATTGTTGGTGACTGACACTGCGCTTTCGCGAGCAAGCTCGCTCCCACAGGTCTCAACAACTTTGGCCGCTCTGCACGTCAAAGCTATGACGTCAAATGCAAGGCGAATTATCTTTCATAACTTGCACCCGGCGCCATAGCCGTCAGGGTTTCCCCTATACCGCCCCTTTCAGTGACCACGTCTGGCCGGGTTTGCTCAAAGAAAATCGACCGGATGCAGGCAAGCACGCAAGTTCTCGCCTTGGGTTGGCTCGCGCCATGCCCCTATAATCGAACCACTTTGTTTGTGGAGCCCGTTATGCCGAATCTACGTCTCGCCGATTTGACCGCCGAAATCGAAGCCAACGTGCGCCGTGCGTTGCTCGAAGACATCGGCAGCGGCGACATTACCGCGCAACTGATCCCGGCCGAACGTCTGGCCAAAGCCACCATCATTACGCGCGACGCGGCTGTCATCTGCGGCACCGCGTGGGTCGATGCCGTGTTCCGTCAGCTCGATCCGCGGGTCGCGGTGCATTGGCAAGTGGTCGATGGCGAGCGGGTAAAGCCCAATCAACCGTTATTTCATCTGGAAGGCCCGGCCCGTTCGCTGCTGACCGGTGAACGCAGTGCGCTGAATTTTCTGCAATTGCTGTCCGGTGTGGCAACCCGTGCGCAATATTTGGCCGACTTCGTTGCCGAGACTGAGGTCAAACTGCTCGACACCCGCAAGACTCTGCCGGGTCTGCGTCTGGCGCAGAAATACGCGGTGACCTGCGGTGGCTGCCACAACCATCGCATCGGTTTGTACGACGCGTTCCTGATCAAGGAAAACCACATCGCCGCCAGCGGTGGCATTCCACAAGCCATTGCCGCCGCGCACAAGATTGCGCCGGGTAAACCGGTGGAAGTCGAAGTGGAAAGTCTGGATGAACTGAAAGAAGCCCTGGACGCCGGCGCCGACATCATCATGCTCGACGAACTGAGCCTGGACGACATGCGCGAAGCCGTGCGCCTGAACGGCGGCAAGGCGAAGCTGGAAGCCAGCGGCGGCATCAACGAAAGCACGCTGTTGCCGATCGCCGAAACCGGGGTGGATTACATTTCGATTGGCGCAATGACCAAGGATGTCAAAGCGGTCGATCTGTCGATGCGTCTCAGCCTTTAAACAGCAGCGACAAGATGCGAGCTACAAGCTGCAAGCCAAAGCGCTTCTGCTTTGACTTGTAGCTTGCGGCTTGGAGCTGGCAGCTCTCGTCAAACGACGAGATTATTCATCTCGCAGTACTCGTCCCACTCGACACCCAGCACTTCCGCCGCCTCTTTGTGCAGAACGAGGCGCTGCGCCTCGAACTCCTCCGGCGTGCTCGTGTACTTGAGCGTCAGTTCCCACGGCTGCAAGCCCTGGGCTTCGGCTTCGTCTTCGAAGGCCCACTGGATCTGATCCTTCTGATCATCAGGACTCAGGTCCTTGATCTCTTCTTTCAGGTCCGGTACGTCCAGAATGTACTTTTCCAGCGCTTGTTCGTGACGTTGCTCTTGAGTTAATTCGGTCATGGCGTTCTCGCTGATCTTAGGAATGGAGGATGGATCTGGATCATCAAGGATCTCTCTGACGCGGATTTGTCCGGCCTTCGGAACCATTCGGGATCATCTGAAAACTGCTGGGCGATGCTCATGCAGGCACCGAATATAGGACGTTTGCATGACGAATTACACGGCTCTTTACATCTCTCCCACAAAAAGCTGACCTGCGGAACATAAATACGATTTTCGAGTCATAGCGATGTGCCACTTCGGCACTTCTTCGCTGTTCACAAGGAAACCCAGTGATGCGCAGCTTTTCGAAAATTTCTTCTGTTGTGTCTGCCACCGCTCTGATCGCCGCTTTGGTTCTGCCGGCCAGTGCAATGGCTGTTGAATTGAGTAACAGCAGCGCTTCCTACGGCGACAAGATTTCGCTGATTCACAACGACTACGGCAAAGACGTGGTGATCAGAAGCGATGTCAGCATCGATGACCTGAGAAAAATGCGCGATACCATCAGCGAGCAATCGCGCCAGATCGAAGAACTGAAACGCAGCAGCGGTTCGAGTTCAAGCTCCAGCGGCAAGGAAATCGATGATCTGAGAAACAAGGTCAAAGACCAGGACCGTGAACTGGACACGCTCGGTCGTCAGGTCGAAGACCTCAAGCGTAACAGTGGCTCCAGTTCCAACTCGAACAGCAGCGAGATTTCGAATCTGAAACAGAAGATCAACGATCAGGATCGAGCCATGGATCAGCTCAAACGTACCGTCGAGGATCTGAGCCGCAAGGTGAAATAAGCGAGGATGGTGCCCGAGACAGGAATCGAACCTGCGACCTTCGCGTTACGAGTGCGCTGCTCTACCGGCTGAGCTACACGGGCGGTGGGCTAAACCTAGCACCGGTTCTGAAGTCCGGCAACTTCGCAGAATGTCTCGATATTTCGCAGACAAAAAAATGCCCCGCCGTTTTCACGGCGGGGCATTTTTATTGCGCTAACGCTTTGGGGTGATTAAACGCCCGAAGCCTTGGCAGCAGCCACGTCTTTGATGGACAGCTTGATACGGCCGCGGTTGTCCACGTCCAGTACCAGCACTTCCACTTCCTGGCCTTCTTTCAGGATGTCGGTCACTTTCTCTACGCGAGCGTCGCTCAGCATCGAGATGTGCACCAGACCGTCCTTGCCCGGCAGGATGTTGACGAATGCGCCGAAGTCGACGATGCGCTCAACCTTGCCGACGTAGATCTTGCCGATCTCGGCTTCAGCGGTGATGCCCAGAACGCGCTGACGTGCAGCTTCAGCAGCTTCCTTGGTTTCGCCGAAGATCTTGATCGAACCGTCGTCTTCGATGTCGATCGAAGCCTTGGTTTCTTCGCAGATCGCACGGATGGTCGCGCCACCTTTACCGATAACGTCACGGATCTTGTCGGTGTCGATTTTCATCGCGATCATGGTCGGAGCGTTGGCCGACAGTTCGGTACGCGACTGGCCGATGATCTGATTCATCTGACCGAGGATGTTCAGACGCGCTTCCAGGGCTTGGCCCAGAGCGATTTCCATGATCTCTTCGGTGATGCCTTTGATCTTGATGTCCATCTGCAGCGCAGTAACGCCTTTGGCGGTACCGGCTACTTTGAAGTCCATGTCGCCCAGGTGATCTTCGTCACCGAGGATGTCGGTCAGGACGGCGAATTTCTCGCCTTCTTTAACCAGACCCATGGCGATACCGGCAACCGGCGCCTTCATCGGCACACCAGCGTCCATCAGGGCCAGGGAAGCGCCGCAAACGGAAGCCATCGAGCTCGAACCGTTGGATTCGGTGATTTCCGAAACCACACGGATGGTGTACGGGAACACGTCAGCGGCTGGCAGCATGGCCGAAACCGAACGACGGGCCAGACGGCCGTGACCGATTTCACGACGACCAGCGCCACCCATGCGACCACACTCGCCCACCGAGAACGGAGGGAAGTTGTAGTGCAGCATGAACGGGTCTTTTTTCTCGCCTTCCAGGGTGTCCAGCAGCTGTGCGTCACGGGCGGTGCCCAGAGTCGCGACTACCAGAGCCTGGGTTTCACCACGGGTGAACAGCGCCGAACCGTGAGTCTTCGGCAGAACGCCGACTTCGATGTTCAGCGGACGTACGGTTTTGGTGTCGCGGCCGTCGATACGTGGCTTGCCGTTTACGATGTTTTCGCGAACGGTGCGGTATTCGATTTCGCCGAAAGCGGCTTTGACTTCGCTGGACGAAGGCTGGCCTTCTTCACCGGACAGCTTGGCAACAACCTGATCCTTCAGCTCGCCCAGACGCGCATAACGGTCGGCCTTGACGGTGATGGTGTAAGCCTGGGAGATCGCTTCGCCGAACTCGGCACGGATAGCACCCAGCAGTTCGGTGGCTTCTGGCGCCGGAGCCCAGGTCCAGGTTGGCTTGGCAGCTTCAGCGGCCAGTTCTTTAACAGCGTTGATCACAACCTGGAACTCGTCGTGAGCAAACAGTACCGCGCCCAGCATCTGGTCTTCAGTCAGCTCTTTGGCTTCCGATTCAACCATCAGTACGGCGTCGGAAGTACCGGCAACAACCATGTCCAGGCTCGAAGCCGCTTGCTGCTCGTAAGTCGGGTTCAGCAGGTAGCCGGTGCTTTCGTGGAAAGCAACGCGAGCGGCGCCGATCGGGCCGTCAAACGGGATACCCGAGATGGCCAGGGCAGCCGAGGTACCGATCATCGCAGCGATGTCCGGATCGGTCTTCTTGCTGGTGGAAACGACGGTGCAGACTACCTGCACTTCGTTCATGAAGCCTTCTGGGAACAGCGGACGGATCGGACGGTCGATCAGTCGGGAAGTCAGGGTTTCTTTCTCGGAAGGACGGCCTTCGCGCTTGAAGAAACCGCCAGGGATCTTACCGGCAGCGTAAGTCTTTTCCTGGTAGTGAACGGACAGAGGGAAGAAGCCCTTGCCCGGATCGGCTTGTTTTGCACCGACTACAGTCACCAATACGCTGACGTCGTCGTCAACGGTGACCAATACTGCGCCGGAGGCCTGACGGGCGATACGGCCAGTCTCGAGGGTAACGGTCGATTGACCGAACTGGAATTTTTTGATTACCGGGTTCACGGTGTCCTACCTTCTTTGTGGCTCTTGGGGGAACTGGTTTCTTGCGAATTCTTGGGCAATGTCGGGAATCGGCCCAACCGTTGTCCGGGGTAAAACGTGTATCCAGATAAAACTTGAGGCTGGGAGCCTGCAAGACGCCGGCGGTAAACCGCTGACGTCCGACAGACCACCAACCTCATAGCGCAATCGCTGATTAGCGACGCAGACCCAGGCGAGCGATCAGAGCGCTGTAACGGCTCACGTCCTTGCCTTTCAGGTAGTCCAGCAGCTTGCGACGCTGGTTTACCATGCGGATCAGACCACGACGGGAGTGGTGATCTTTACCGTTGGCCTTGAAGTGACCTTGCAGTTTGTTGATGTTGTGGGTCAGCAGTGCAACTTGCACTTCTGGCGAACCAGTGTCACCAACAGCTTGCTGGTAGTCAGCAACGATTTGAGCTTTTTCTTGAACGTCGAGAGCCATGAGGCAATCCTTTTATCAGGAAACTGTTTCAGGGAAACAGCTTCAACAGGCCAGGGACAAATCCCTGTATCTATAAATGAGTCGTGACCGTGCCTGTTAACAGCCACACTCGCCGACCTGCTGTTACACAGGCCGGTTCCGGTCATTCTGACCGAATCAAACGACGTGGCGCGATACGCCCGTCTTCGCTCACTTCACCAATACCGATGAAGCGACCATTGTGATCCTGTACCCGTACCATGCCGAACTTCGGAGCATCCGGGGCACGTACCGGCTGGCCATTGAGCCAGTAGAACGCACTCGCTTCGGAGAAGTGCAGCAACGGCCAATCCAGCAAGCCGCTGTCCGATGGCATCAGGAAGCGATCGACCGCTTCGTTGCCGCCTTCGGCATGTACCGCTTCCAGCTCTTCGAGGGTAACCGTCTGCGCCAGGGTGAAAGGCCCGGCCTGGGTACGGCGCAATTCAGCGACGTATGCACCACAACCGAGTTGCTCACCGATATCCTCCACCAGGGTACGAATATAAGTGCCTTTGCTGCAGTCCACCGCAAGACGCGCAGTATCGCCTTCGAAGGCCAGTAATTCCAAGCGCGCAATAGTAACAGAACGCGGTTCGCGCTCCACTACTTCGCCTGCACGAGCCAACTTGTACAGCGGCTGGCCATCACGCTTGAGCGCCGAGTACATCGGCGGTATCTGACTGATTTGCCCGCGAAATTTCGGCAGAGCCGCTTCGACATCGGCGCGACCAACGGTCACCGGGCGCTCCTGCAAAACCTCACCTTCGGCATCTGCCGTGGTGGTGGTCTTGCCCAACTGCGCCAGGGTTTCGTAACCCTTGTCAGAATCGAGCAGGTATTGCGAGAACTTGGTGGCCTCACCAAAGCACAGCGGCAATACACCGGTGGCCAATGGATCGAGGCTGCCGGTGTGACCGGCCTTCTCGGCATTGAGCAGCCAGCGAACCTTCTGCAACGCGGCGTTGGAGGTGAACCCCAACGGCTTGTCGAGCAGGATGATGCCGCTGACGTTACGACGGATACGTTTGACCTGAGCCACCGAATTACTCCTTGGTGTCTTCAGGTTCAGCAGCGACCGGATGCTGATTGTCTTCAGCCACGGCACGCTCGATCAGGGCCGACAGGTGCGCACCACGCACGACGGATTCGTCGTAGTGGAAGTGCAGTTGCGGCACGCTGCGCAGCTTCATTTCACGGGCCAATTGCATGCGCAGGAAACCTGCGGCGGAATTGAGCACCTTGATGCTTTGTGCGATGTCTTCAGCGTTGTCCTGGCCCATCACGGTGATGAAAATCTTCGCGTGACCGACGTCACGGCTGACTTCCACTGCAGTAATGGTGACCAGACCCACGCGTGGATCCTTGACTTCACGACGGATCAGCTGGGCCAGCTCGCGCTGCATCTGATCGCCGATACGTTGGGTACGGCTGTATTCTTTTGCCATGATTTGTTACCTGTTACTGCCCTGCGGTGAAACCCGCAAGGTCTGAAAGCGGCAAACGCCCGGCCTGACAAAAGCCAGACCGGGCGTTGCGTTTAGAGTCCGGGTGATGCGCCACACTGTTGAGTGCGGCCGGCCATCACGGCTCCTGAAGTGCGCGAGTTAGAGGCTGCGAGCAACCTGAACCTTCTCGAAGACTTCGATCTTGTCGCCGACTTTGACGTCGTTGTAGCTCTTCACGCCGATACCGCATTCCATGCCGGCACGTACTTCGGAAGCGTCATCCTTGAAGCGGCGCAGGGATTCCAGCTCGCCTTCGAAGATAACGATGTCTTCACGCAGTACGCGGATCGGACGGTTACGGTGCACAACACCTTCGATCACCATGCAGCCAGCGATCGCGCCAAACTTCGGCGAACGGAACACGTCACGCACTTCGGCCACACCCAGGATGTTCTCGCGAACATCGCTGCCGAGCATGCCGGTCAGGGCTTTCTTGACGTCTTCGATGATGTCGTAGATCACGTTGTAGTAACGCATGTCCAGACCTTCCTGCTCGACGATCTTCCGTGCGCCAGCATCGGCACGCACGTTGAAACCGAACAGTACAGCGTTGGAAGCCAGTGCCAGGTTAGCATCGGATTCGGTGATACCGCCGACACCGCCGCCGACTACGCGCACTTGAACTTCGTCGTTGCCCAGGCCATTCAAGGCACCGTTCAACGCTTCCAGCGAACCACGGACGTCGGATTTGAGGACGATGTTGAGCGTCTTCTTCTCGGCCTGACCCATGTTTTCGAAGATGTTTTCCAGCTTGCCGGCGTGAGCGCGAGCCAGTTTGACTTCGCGGAACTTGCCTTGACGGAACAGAGCCACTTCACGGGCTTTCTTCTCGTCAGCAACCACGCTCATCTCGTCGCCAGCGTCCGGGGTACCGTCCAGGCCGAGGATCTCGACAGGGATGGAAGGACCGGCTTCTTTGATTGGCTTGCCGTTCTCGTCGAGCATGGCGCGAACGCGACCATAGTTCGAACCGACCAGGACCATGTCGCCTTGGCGCAGGGTACCGTCTTGAACCAGAACGGTTGCCACCGGGCCACGACCTTTGTCGAGACGCGATTCAACCACAACACCACGGCCAGGAGCCGATGGAGTTGCTTTCAGTTCGAGAACTTCAGCTTGCAGCAGAACGGCTTCGAGCAGCTCGTCCACGCCAGTACCGACTTTCGCCGAAACCGGAACGAACGGCGTATCACCGCCCCACTCTTCGGAAGTCACGCCGTGAACCGACAGCTCGCTACGGATGCGATCAAGATCGGCGCCCGGCTTGTCGATTTTGTTCACTGCAACAACCAGTGGAACGCCAGCCGCTACTGCGTGCTGAACAGCTTCAATGGTCTGCGGCATCACGCCGTCGTCCGCTGCAACCACCAGGATCACGATGTCGGTCGCCTTGGCGCCACGAGCACGCATTGCGGTAAACGCGGCGTGACCCGGGGTATCGAGGAAGGTGACCATGCCGCGTTCGGTTTCAACGTGGTATGCACCGATGTGCTGGGTGATACCACCGGCTTCGCCAGCAGCTACCTTGGCACGACGGATGTAGTCGAGCAGGGACGTTTTACCGTGGTCAACGTGGCCCATTACGGTCACGACTGGAGCACGGGAGAACGACTCACCTTCAAACTTCAGGGACTCGGCCAGGGAATCTTCCAGGGCGGTGTCGCTGACCAGGGTCACTTTGTGGCCCAGTTCTTCGGCTACCAGCTGAGCAGTTTCCTGATCAAGCACCTGGTTGATGGTCGCTGGAGTACCCAGTTTGAACATGAACTTGATGATTTCAGCAGCTTTGACCGACATCTGATTGGCGAGATCGCCAACAGTGATGGTCTCGCCGATCTGCACATCACGCACGACAGGGCCGGTTGGGCTCTGGAAACCGTGGGCGTTGCGCTTCTTCAGCTTGGCCTTGCCGCGACCACCACGACGGAAGCCATCGCTTTCTTCGTCGGTAGTGCGTGGCGCCACACGTGGAGCCGGCGCTTTTTCTTTGACCGAGGCGCGATGCGGAGCGTTTTTGCGCTCGCCATCACCACCACCGCTGCGACGATTGTTATCGTCAGCACGTGGTTTGTCCGGACGGCGCTGTTCGTTCTGCTTGTTGCGAACGTCAGCAGACGGAGCTGGAGCAGCGGCAACCACCGGCGCGCTTTCGCGAACAGGTTCGGCAGCTGCAGCCGGCGCCGCAACGGCGTCGCTGGTAGCGTTCTGCGCAGCAGCAGGCTGATTACGCGCTTCTACTTCGGCGCGTTGCTTGGCTTCTTCTTCAGCCTTCTGACGGGCAGCATTTTCTACTGCGCGACGCTCATCCAGTTCACGCTTGCGCTCGGCTTCGATTTCTTCCGGGCTACGCTGTACGAAAACTTTCTTTTTGCGAACTTCTACGCTGATGCTCTTGCTACCAGCCACACGCAGGGTGCTGGTGGTTTTACGCTGCAGCGTGATCTTGCGTGGTTCTTCCACTTTCGCCTTGTGGCTGCTTTTCAAGTGAGTCAGCAGGGACTGCTTCTCACTGTCAGTCACATTTTCTTCGGCGGCGGTGTGCGGCAGACCTGCCTCACGCATCTGCTGCAACAGGCGCTCTACCGGTGTTTTGACCTCATCGGCCAGTTGTTTCACCGTGACTTGCGTCATGCACTTCTCTCCTCAGGCCGCGCCTAATTACTCGAACCAGTGGGCTCGGGCGGCCATGATCAACTTGCCGGCACGATCATCGTCAATGCCGTCGATGTCGAGCAGGTCGTCAATAGACTGCTCGGCCAGGTCTTCGCGGGTAATTACGCCGCGCACCGCCAGTTCCATCGCCAAATCCTTGTCCATACCCTCAAGCGAGAGCAGGTCTTCGGCCGGATGGGCGTCTGCCAGCTTTTCCTCAGTAGCGATGGCTTTGGTCAACAAACGATCCTTGGCACGAGCGCGAAGCTCGTTGACGATGTCCTCGTCAAAGCCGTCGATGTTGAGCATTTCTTCCAACGGTACGTAGGCAATCTCTTCCAGGCTGGTGAAGCCTTCATCTACCAGCACCTGAGCCAGTTCTTCGTCGACTTCCAGCTCGTCGATGAAGTTGCGCAGGATGTCGCCGGTTTCTGCTTGCTGCTTAGCCTGGATGTCCGATTCGGTCATCACGTTCAGGGTCCAGCCAGTCAACTGGCTCGCCAGACGCACGTTCTGACCACCACGACCGATGGCCTGAGCCAGATTGTCTGCGCCAACGGCGATGTCCATTGCGTGGGCATCCTCGTCAACGATAATTGCCGCAACCTCGGCCGGGGACATGGCGTTGATCACGAACTGGGCCGGGTTGTCGTCCCACAGGACGATATCCACACGCTCACCACCCAACTCGCCCGACACTGCCTGGACGCGCGAACCGCGCATACCAATGCAAGCGCCCTGCGGGTCGATGCGTTTGTCCTTGGAGCGGACGGCGATCTTGGCGCGCGAACCCGGATCACGGGACGCTGCCATTACTTCGATCAGGCCTTCGGCAATTTCCGGCACTTCGATGCGGAACAGCTCGATCAGCATTTCCGGCGCGGTACGCGACAGGATCAGCTGCGGGCCGCGGTTCTCGGTGCGGATTTCCTTGAGCAGCGCGCGCAGACGCACGCCGACACGGAAGGTTTCGCGAGAAATGATGTCTTCACGAGCCAGCAACGCTTCAGCGTTGTTACCCAGATCGACGATCACGTTGTCGCGAGTGACTTTTTTCACGGTGCCGGAGATGATCTCACCAAGGCGCTCGCGATAAGCGTCAACCACTTGAGCGCGCTCGGCTTCACGTACTTTTTGCACGATGACTTGCTTGGCAGTCTGTGCAGCAATACGCCCGAACTCGATGGATTCGATCTTCTCTTCGACGACGTCACCTACCTGAGCACCTGGATGCGTTTCGGCAACCTTGCTTGGCCAGGTTTCGATAGCCGGATCGTCAAGATCGTTCTCTTCGACGACCGTCCAGCGACGGAAAGTTTCGTATGCCCCGGTGTGGCGGTTAATTTCCACACGCAGGTCAACTTCGTCCTCAAAACGCTTTTTGGTAGCAGTGGCCAAAGCCAGCTCCAGCGCTTCAAAAATTACGCTTGCCGGTACGCCCTTTTCATTGGATACCGACTCAACAACCAGCAGTACTTCTTTGCTCATCGTACGCCTCGCCTTTCGCAAGCCATTGGATCCGCGGGATCCGCGTCTCAGTCAAAACTGGGAATAATGTTGGCCTTGTCGATCATATCGATCGGCAACAGGAACTCATGGTCGTCTACCTGCACCACGACATCCTGCTCTTCTACACCGCGCAGAAGGCCCTGAAAGTTGCGGCGCCCTTCAAAAGGCGAACGCAGCTTGATCTTCACTTGTTCACCGGCAAACTTTGCAAACTGCTCAAGAGTGAACAGTGGGCGCTCCATGCCAGGCGAGGAAACTTCGAGGGTGTATTCAACGGAGATTGGATCTTCAACATCCAGCACACCGCTGATCTGACGGCTGACAATGGCGCAATCGTCCACCAGCACGCCGCCCTCTTTATCGATATAAACGCGCAACATCGAGTGACGACCCTGAGCCGAAAACTCGATACCCCAGCATTCATAGCCCAGGGCCACGACCACCGGGGCCAGCAAGGCCTGCAACTCTTCTAGCTTGCTCGACACCTGAACCCCCTAGTGCATGATATGTGCATGCTTTGCAAAATAAAAAAATGGGCTTAACGCCCATCCTTGAAACGCCGTCGAACAGCGGCGTTGAAAGTGTCCAGCTAACAAAAAGCCCCTTAAAAGGGGCTCCTTAAACTGGTTGCGGGGGCCGGATTTGAACCGACGACCTTCGGGTTATGAGCCCGACGAGCTACCAGACTGCTCCACCCCGCGACAAAGCTGGGGCGGAAGTATACGACCGATCCCTTATTGGGTCAATGTAACCTTCCACCTGCAAGAAAGCCCGCAACAGCGGGCTTTCCTGACTAATTGGTACCGAGAAGGGGACTCGAACCCCTACACCCTATGGGCACAACCACCTCAAGGTTGCGTGTCTACCAATTCCACCACCTCGGCAAAACTACGTTTGAAACTCTTCTTACTTCTGCTCTTGAGCTGGAGGTACGTCAGTCGCTGGAGTAGCCGACTTTTGCTCTTGAAGCACCGGAACATCATCAGAAGCCGGTTGTTGTTGCTTAGGCACTTCCAACACTGCTGGATCTGGTAAACCTGCTTGAGTCAGCTGATGAGCCTTCTCTTTAGCAAAGTAACCTAACCCCAAGCTGGTTATGAAGAAACCGGCGGCAAGTATAGCAGTAAACTTACTAAGAAAGGTAGAGGAACCTTGGCTTCCGAACACAGTATTTGAAGCACCTGCTCCGAAAGACGCGCCAGCGTCCGCACCCTTACCCTGCTGCAGCAAAACCAGAGCAACTACGCCCAATGCACCCAGCAGATGAAAAACGACTACGACTGTTTCCAGCATTTTTTCAGTTTCCCGCGGCGCGACAAATCGCACCGAACTCATCTGCATTCAGGGAAGCTCCACCAATGAGCCCCCCATCGATATCCGGCATGCCGAACAGTTCGACCGCATTGGCCGCCTTCACGCTGCCGCCGTATAGAAGCCGCACACCTCGTGCGACTTCAGAATTCTCTGCCGCCAGCTGCTCGCGAATGGCTTTATGCACATCCTGAGCTTGCTGCGGCGTTGCAGTCAGTCCGGTACCAATAGCCCAGACCGGCTCGTAAGCAATGACTGCCTTGGCAAAGGCACCGACACCCAGCTCCTCGATGATGCTGCCCAGCTGACGCCCGACAACCTCAAGAGTTTTTCCGGCTTCGCGCTGCTCAAGGGTTTCCCCTATACACAACACCGGAGTCAAGCCACATGCCTGTGCCGCTGCGAACTTGCGATTCAGCATTCCGTCTCGCTCGCCCATTATCTGACGGCGTTCGGAGTGCCCGACAAGTACCAGGGAACAACCTGCATCCACCAACTGACTCGGAGCAATTTCACCGGTCAATGCACCTTGCATGGATTCCACCGCAGAGTTCTGCGCGCCGACCGAAATCGACTTGCCTTTCAAGCCATCAATCACTTGATTGATATACAAGCAAGGCGGGAATACCGCGACGTCAACACCGCTTGGCAAGGCCAGATGACGAAGGCCGTTGATCAGCTCAGCGACGCTGGCGCGGGTACCGTGCATCTTCCAGTTACCAGCTACCATAGGGCGACGCATGCTGTACCTCGTCGGTCAAAGTGGGCGCAGATGTTACCCAACACAATCATGGCTTGCAAGCCGTATCAGGCAGAAACTTCAGTTACCAGTTTTGCCAGCTCTTCGGCGTAGTTGCGAACCAGGGTTTCATCCTCGCCTTCGACCATTACGCGCACCAGAGGCTCTGTCCCGGACTTGCGCAAAAGCACGCGACCGCGGCCAGCCATTGCCTGAGTAACACGCGCACTGGCCTCCTTGACAGCCGGGTGTTCCAGCGGGCTTTCGCCACCACCAAAACGCACATTGATCAGAACCTGAGGGCACTTGCGCAAGGCCTGCCGGGTCTGTGCGAGACCTTCATTGCGCGCCTTGAGCGCCATCAGCACTTGCAACGCTGCGATGATCGCGTCGCCGGTGGTGGTGTGATTGAAGCAAACGATATGCCCCGAGTTTTCACCACCGACCAGCCAATTGCGCTCCAGCAGTTCAGCGATCACATAGCGGTCGCCAACATTGGCACGAATGAATGGGATCGAAAGATCGGCAAGGGCCAACTCCAGACCGAGGTTACTCATCAGAGTACCCACCACCCCACCCTGTAATTTGCCACGTTCATGCAGATCGCGGGCAATGATGAACAGCAGTTCATCACCATCAACGATGGCCCCCGTGTGATCGACCATCAAGACCCGATCACCATCGCCGTCAAAAGCGATCCCCAGATCGGCGTGCTCAGCCAGTACCGCTGCCTGCAACTGGTCCATATGGGTCGAGCCGCAGTTTTCGTTGATATTCAGACCATTGGGCTGGGCCGACAGCACGACAACCTCGGCACCGAGCTCGCGGAAAACACTTGGGGCAACTTTATAGGTCGCGCCATGGGCACAATCGATGACAATCTTGAGACCAGAGAAGTTGGTGCCGGTGGGCACACTGCTCTTGCAGAACTCAATGTAGCGACCAGATGCATCGTTGATTCGTGAAACTTTGCCGATCTTGCTCGACTCGACCACGGTCATTGGAGCATCGAGCAACTCTTCGATCATCAACTCCAGTTCATCGGGCAGCTTGGTGCCTTTGCCGGAGAAGAATTTGATGCCGTTATCATCATGCGGATTGTGCGACGCACTAATCACAATACCGGCCTCAGCCTGAAACGTGCGCGCCAGATAAGCGATGGCCGGCGTTGGCATCGGACCAAGCAGCATTACATCAGCACCAGCCGATGTCAGACCGGCTTCAAGAGCCGACTCGAACATATAACCGGAAATTCGCGTGTCCTTGCCGACCAGCACCTTGCAGGCGCCCATCTTGCGGAACGCCATGCCGGCAGCCCAGCCGAGCTTGAGCATGAAGTCAGGAGTAATCGGGTATTCACCGACGCGACCACGAATGCCGTCAGTACCAAAATATTTCTTGCTCATAAGCGCTCCATCATTCTTATTCGGCTGATTCCACGGCCGCGATCATCCGCACAACATCTACCGTTTCCGCTACATCATGGACGCGCAATATACGCGCACCCTTTACCGACGCCAGCGCTGCCAGGGCCAGCCCACCAAAAAGGCGCTCGCCTACCGGACGATTCAAGGCGTGTCCAATCATGCTTTTTCGCGAAACACCGACCAACAACGGTCGACCCAACGCATGCAGGGCTTCCATATGCTTGAACAAGCTTAGATTGTGCTGCAGGGTTTTGGCGAAGCCGAAGCCAGGGTCGAGAATGATTCGCTCGGCAGGAATACCCGCCGAAGCACACACCGACATCCGCTCGGTGAGAAACTCGCCCACCTCAAGAGTGACATCCTGATACTGCGGATTATCCTGCATATCACCTGGCTCACCCAGCATATGCATCAAACACACCGGCAAACCCGTCGCCGCAGCAGCATCCAGCGCGCCATCACGTTGCAACGATCGCACATCATTGATCAAGCCAGCCCCCAGCCGCGCAGTTTCGCGCATCACGGCTGGCGTGGAGGTATCGACCGAAATAATGACATCGAGCTCGCGATTGATCAGCTCCACGATGGGCGCTACACGCTCCAGCTCTTCCAGCGGCGATACCGCCCGCGCACCGGGTCGAGTGGACTCACCGCCAACATCGATCAGCGTCGCACCGGCTGCCACCATGGCTGCAGCGTGGCGCAAGGCCGCGTCGAGCTGGCTGTATTGGCCGCCATCGGAGAAAGAATCAGGAGTTACATTGAGAATACCCATGACATGCGTCTGGGCCAAATCAAGAACCCGGTTGCCGCAAGGCAACCGGGTCAGGGACTGTACAGAAGTCATTTCAAACCTTAAACGTCAGCAGCCGGACCGCCAATCGGTGTTTCCGGACGCTCATCACGAACGACAGGAGGCGGTGGCGTACCAGTGCCGCCCGACCAGTCGCGAGGTTCGCGAGGCGTGCGACCTGCCATGATGTCGTCGATTTGCTCGGCATCGATCGTCTCGTACTTCATCAGAGCGTCAGCCATCGCATCGAGCTTGTCACGGTTATCCGTGAGGATCTGCTTGGCCGTGCCGTAGCACTGGTCAATGATGCTGCGTACTTCGGAGTCGATCAGCTTGGCTGTCTCACCAGAGAAGCTGGCAGCCTGACCGCCACCGCCGCGACCGAGGAATACTTCACCCTCTTCTTCGGCATACATCAACGGACCGAGTTTTTCCGACAGGCCCCACTTGGTCACCATGTTCCGCGCAATCTGGCTGGCACGCATGATGTCGTTAGAGGCGCCGGTAGTCACACCGTCGAAGCCCAGAGTCATTTCTTCCGCAATACGGCCACCGTACAGCGAGCATATCTGACTGATCAGTGCACGCTTGGACAGACTGTAACGATCTTCTTCCGGCAGGAACATGGTCACACCCAGCGCACGACCGCGCGGAATGATCGACACCTTGTACACCGGATCATGCTCAGGCACGACGCGGCCAACGATGGCGTGGCCTGCTTCGTGATAAGCGGTGTTCTGCTTCTCTTTTTCGGACATGACCATCGATTTGCGCTCGGCGCCCATCATGATCTTGTCTTTGGCCAGTTCGAATTCTTTCATTTCAACGATGCGCTTGCCGCTGCGCGCAGCGAACAGCGACGCTTCGTTGACCAGGTTAGCCAGGTCAGCACCGGAGAAGCCTGGAGTACCACGCGCGATAACGGCCGGAGCGACGTCGTCACCCATTGGCACTTTACGCATGTGAACCTTGAGAATCTGCTCGCGACCACGGATATCCGGCAGACCGACGACAACCTGACGGTCGAAACGGCCCGGACGCAGCAGCGCTGGGTCGAGTACGTCTGGACGGTTGGTTGCAGCGATAACAATGATGCCGTCGTTCATTTCGAAGCCGTCCATCTCAACCAGCAACTGGTTGAGAGTCTGCTCACGCTCATCGTGACCGCCACCCATGCCGGCGCCACGATGGCGACCGACGGCGTCGATTTCGTCAATGAAGATAATGCACGGCGCGTGCTTCTTCGCCTGCTCGAACATGTCGCGAACACGGCTGGCACCGACACCGACGAACATTTCGACGAAGTCAGAACCGGAAATAGTGAAGAAAGGCACCTTGGCTTCGCCGGCAATCGCCTTGGCCAGCAAGGTTTTACCGGTACCCGGAGGACCGACCATCAGCACACCGCGAGGAATACGACCGCCCAGGCGCTGGAATTTGCCCGGATCACGGAGGAATTCAACCAACTCGCCCACTTCTTCCTTGGCTTCGTCGCAACCGGCAACGTCAGCCAATGTGGTTTTCACCTGATCTTCGGAGAGCAGGCGTGCCTTGCTCTTGCCAAAGCTCATCGGCCCGCCCTTGCCACCGGCACCGCCCTGCATCTGGCGCATGAAGAACATGAACACCGCGATGATCACCAGGATCGGGAAACTGGCCACCAGAAGCTGGGTCCAGATGCTTTGCTGTTCAGGCTGCTTGCCTTCAACCACAACGTGGTTGTCGACCAGATCGCCAATCAGGCCATTGTCCTGGATTGCCGGACGAATGGTCTTGAAGCTGTCGCCATCGTTGCGCTTGCCGGTGATTACATAGCCATCAACCGCTACGCGCTCGACCTTGCCATCCTTGACCTGCTGGATGAAGTCGGAATAGTTGAGGGTCTGCGGCTCGTTAGGGCTGGAGAAGTTGTTCATCACCGTCACCAGGACAGCCGCGATGATCAACCACAGGATCAGATTCTTTGCCATATCGTTCAATTAACTACCCTCTGAAGCAAGCTCCGCTACTGGCGCGCGCTTCGCATGATATTCACCGGCCTAACTTACTACATTACCTACGACTCTGGCAGGCGCCGTCTGTAACCCTTTGTGAAACACTTTCTACACAATATTCGTTAATGCTAGCCGGGCGAAATACTAAAAACCTATCACCCCGCACAAAAACCTCGTTTTACTCACTACGCCCGCGATAACCCCAAGCCAGCATGTATTGCTCGCGAGAGCTGCCACGAGAGGAGTCCGGCTTGATCATCTGGATCTTGTCGAACTTCTTGCGGGCATCCTTCAGATAAACATCAAAGCCTTCGCCCTGAAAAATCTTGATCACGAAATTGCCACCCGGCTTGAGGATCCGCTCTGCCAGATCAAGTGCCAGCTCGCAAAGGAACATGGCTTTCGGCATATCCACTTCAGGCGTACCACTCATATTGGGGGCCATATCGGAAATCACAAGGTCTACCTGCGAATTACCGACGGCTTCCAGGATCTGCGCGAGCACCGCGTCCTCGGTGAAGTCGCCCTGGATGAAGGTGACGTCAGGGATGCTGTCCATTTCAAGGATGTCCGAAGCGATCAAGCGCCCCTGACCACCGATCAGCCGGCTAGTCACCTGCGACCAGCCACCGGGCGCAGCACCCAGGTCGACAACGCTCATGCCAGGACGGATCAGCTTGTATTTCTCCTGGACTTCCAGAAGCTTGTAACTCGCACGCGAGCGGTAGCCATCCTTCTGCGCTTGCTTCACATAGGGATCGTTGACATGTCGTTTCAGCCAACCAAGGCTTGTCTTGGAACGCGCCATTGGGCACCTCGATGATAAGGGTCGTGATTAATTGGGCGGATCCACGAACCCTCGGGTAAAATGGCCGCCATTTTACAGAATCCAGACGAAAGGGTCAGATTATGCCGCTCACTCCAGAGCAGAAGAAACAGTACAAATCCATTGGCCACCACCTGAAGCCGGTTTTGACGGTGGCTGACAACGGTTTGACTGAAGGTGTTTTAGCCGAACTTGAACGCGCCCTGGCGGATCACGAGCTGATCAAGATCAAGCTCAACATCCTCGATCGCGAGTCGCGCCTGGCGCACATCGCAGAGCTGTGCAAGGTTGGCAAAGCAGACCTGGTACAGGTCATCGGCAAGATGGCACTGGTTTACCGCAAGAACTTCAGCGTCAACAAGCAGCTGTCGAACGTTCATCGCTTCAAGTGATGAAAAGGGTCAAGGGTGTGCTTCGCGCACCCTGCCACTCCATCCCGGCACCGGCTGCATCACCAGCACCAGCCCGGAAAACCCCAGAACCAGATAACTGAACACCTGCCAGCGCTGCGCATCCGGCCAGCCGACACGCACTGCGACATACATCGCACACGCATACAACGCCATCAACAGCACCTGCCCACGAAAATCCCGCCATAGACTGCCAAGGCCCTCGGCCTCTACCAGCACCAAAGCCTGAAAAGCAACGCATGCGGCGGAAAATCCCACCACCAGCACTTCAAATGCACTGGCCACTTCATCGATCAGCAGTGGCGCCAGGCCAATCCTGCCCAGCGCCGGCTGCAAACCGAGATGTATCAGCCATAGACCGCCGACCCAAAGCATCTGGGTCAGCTGCCAAAGCATGGCGCCCGCATGCAGCGGGCGCCTGTTTTCAGATGTGGCGGACTTCGACAATCTCGTACTCGATCACGCCGCTCGGCGTTTTCACGGCGACCACATCGCCCTCTTCCTTGCCGATCAAGGCACGGGCCAAAGGCGAGCCGACCGAAATCTTGCCGAGTTTGAAGTCAGCCTCATCCTCACCCACGATGTGGTAAGTGACGCTTTCATCGGTCTCGACGTTGGCGATTTCGACGGTAGTGCCGAAAATCACCTTGCCGGTATGAGGAATGGTCGTGACGTCGATGATGACCTGATTCTGAATCCGGCCTTCGATGTCACGAATCCGCGCCTCGACCATGCCTTGCTGTTCGCGGGCGGCATGGTATTCAGCGTTTTCCTTCAAGTCACCCAACTCGCGGGCCGTACCGATGTCCTGGCTGAGCTTCGGACGGACGACCTTGGTCAGGTGAGCGTGTTCTTCTTCCAGGGCTTTAGCGCCCTGGACGGTCATTGGGTATTTGATCATGCCTTCAATCCTGCGTGTAGATCCTGCAAGCGGCGCACGGTCTTTTCCGGACCGAACTTCAGCGCTTCACAGATAGCTTCGCCAGCAGCAATGGTGGTGGTGCAATAGATCTTGTGCTGCAAGGCATTACGACGAATGGAGTACGAATCAGCGATCGACTGACGACCTTCGGTGGTGTTGATGATCAGGGTGACTTCGTCATTCTTGATCATATCGACCACGTGCGGACGACCCTCGGTCACCTTGTTCACACGGCGCACTTTCAGGCCTGCGGCTTCGATCAGCTTGGCAGTACCGGCAGTAGCAACCACTTCGAAGCCCAAGTTGATCAGATCACGGGCAACGCCTGCAACCAGCGGCTTGTCGTCGTCACGCACGCTGATGAAAGCAGTACCGCCAGTTGGCAGCACTTCGCTGGCGCCCATCTGGGCTTTGGCGAATGCTTCACCAAAGGTGTCGCCGACGCCCATCACTTCACCGGTCGACTTCATTTCTGGGCCGAGGATCGGGTCAACGCCAGGGAATTTGGCGAACGGGAACACCGCCTCTTTCACGCTGTAGAAGTTCGGGATGATTTCTTTGGTGAAGCCGATTTCTTTCAGGGTCTTACCGGCCATCACGCGGGCAGCGATCATGGCCAGGGAAACACCGATGCACTTCGACACGAACGGTACGGTACGCGAAGCACGCGGGTTGACTTCGATGACGTAGATGTCTTCGCCTTGCAGCGCCAACTGCACGTTCATCAGGCCGACAACGCCCAGTTCCAGGGCCATTTTCTTGACCTGTTCGCGCATCTCGTCCTGGATGTGCGCCGGCAGCGAGTACGGCGGCAGCGAGCACGCGGAGTCACCGGAGTGAACGCCAGCCTGTTCGATGTGCTGCATGATCGCGCCGATCACCACGTCTTTGCCGTCGCAGACCGCATCCACGTCCATTTCGATGGCGCAGTTGAGGAAGTGGTCGAGCAGCACTGGGCTGTCGTTGGACACTTGCACCGCGTCACGCAGGTAACGCTTGAGTTCGTCTTCCTTGTAAACGATCTCCATCGCGCGGCCGCCCAGTACATAGGACGGGCGCACTACCAGCGGATAACCGATTTTCGCGGCAGCACGAACAGCTTCGTCTTCGCTGCGCACGGTGGCGTTTGGCGGCTGACGCAGGTTCAGACGCTCAACCATTTGCTGGAAGCGCTCACGGTCTTCAGCACGGTCGATGGCGTCCGGGCTGGTGCCGATGATCGGCACGCCAGCGGCTTCCAGAGCACGGGCCAGTTTCAGCGGAGTCTGGCCGCCGTACTGGACGATCACACCTTTCGGCTTCTCGACACGGCAGATTTCCAGCACGTCTTCCAGGGTTACCGGCTCGAAGTACAGACGGTCGGAAGTGTCGTAGTCGGTGGAAACGGTTTCCGGGTTGCAGTTGACCATGATGGTTTCGTAGCCGTCTTCGCGCAGAGCGAGGGCGGCGTGAACGCAGCAGTAGTCGAACTCGATACCCTGGCCGATACGGTTCGGACCGCCACCCAGAATCATGATCTTGTCGCGGCCCGACGGCGCGGCTTCGCACTCTTCTTCGTACGTCGAGTAGAGGTATGCGGTGTCGGTGGCGAACTCGGCGGCGCAGGTGTCAACGCGCTTGTAGACCGGGAACACTTCCAGCTTCTGACGGTGCGTACGCAGGTTTTTCTCGGTCACGCCCAACAGTTTGGCCAGACGCTGATCGGAGAAGCCTTTGCGCTTGAGCTTGAACATCAGGTCGCGGTCGATAGCGGACAGACCAAGGGTCTTGACCTTCTCTTCTTCCTTGATCAGATCTTCGATCTGCACCAGGAACCACGGATCGATCATGTTCATGCCGAAGATGTCTTCGACTGTCAGGCCGGCGCGGAAAGCGTCCGCCACGTACCAGATACGCTCGGCGCCCGGCACGGTCAGTTCGCGCTTGAGCACGCTCATGCTTTCCGGGTTGCTCAGGTCGAGCTTCTCGTCCAGACCGCAAACGCCCACTTCCAGACCGCGCAGAGCTTTCTGCAGGGATTCCTGGAAGGTACGGCCGATGGCCATGACTTCACCGACCGACTTCATCTGAGTGGTCAGGCGTGCGTCAGCCTTGGCGAATTTCTCGAAGGCAAAGCGTGGCAACTTGGTGACGACGTAGTCGATCGATGGTTCGAAGGACGCCGGGGTCTTGCCGCCGGTGATGTCGTTCGACAGTTCGTCGAGGGTGTAGCCCACAGCCAGTTTGGCCGCGACTTTGGCGATCGGGAAACCGGTGGCTTTCGAGGCCAGTGCCGAGGAACGCGATACACGCGGGTTCATTTCGATCACGACCATGCGGCCAGTGTTCGGGCAGATACCGAATTGAACGTTGGAACCGCCAGTCTCGACGCCGATCTCGCGCAGTACCGCCAGGGAGGCGTTACGCAGGATCTGGTATTCCTTGTCAGTCAGGGTTTGCGCTGGAGCCACGGTGATCGAGTCACCGGTGTGCACGCCCATCGGGTCGAAGTTTTCGATCGAGCAGACGATGATGCAGTTGTCCTTTTTGTCGCGGACAACTTCCATCTCATATTCTTTCCAGCCGATCAGCGATTCGTCGATCAGCAGCTCTTTGGTCGGCGACAGGTCCAGACCACGGGCGCAGATTTCTTCGAACTCTTCACGATTGTACGCGATACCGCCACCGGTGCCGCCCATGGTGAAGGACGGACGGATGATGCACGGGAAGCCCAGGGTTTCGAGAACCGCGTTAGCCTCTTCCATGCTGTGGGCGATACCGGAACGCGGGCACGCCAGGCCGATGGACTTCATCGCCTTGTCGAAACGCGAACGGTCTTCAGCCTTGTCGATGGTGTCGGCGTTGGCGCCGATCATTTCTACGCCGAACTTCTCCAGAACGCCTTCGCGCTCCAGGTCCAGGGCGCAGTTCAGAGCCGTCTGGCCGCCCATGGTTGGCAGTACCGCGTCCGGACGCTCTTTCTCGATGATCTTGGCAACGGTCTGCCACTTGATCGGCTCGATGTAGGTCGCGTCGGCCATGTCCGGGTCGGTCATGATGGTGGCCGGGTTGGAGTTCACCAGGATGACGCGGTAACCCTCTTCGCGCAGGGCTTTACAGGCCTGGGCGCCGGAGTAGTCGAATTCGCAGGCCTGGCCGATAACGATCGGGCCAGCGCCGAGAATCAGGATGCTTTTAATGTCTGTACGTTTTGGCATGGGTTTGTCACTCAAATCCGCAGGTCAGTCGGCAAGCCGTCTTGATCGATTTCTGAAGTCTCGAGGGGGCCACCGGTGTCGGGGCCGCCCTCGAGGGGCTTCTCTCTACAGTCTCAAGGCGAACGCTTAGCGTCGCTTGGCCATCTCGTTGATGAAGCGGTCGAACAGTGGCGCGACATCGTTCGGGCCCGGGCTCGCTTCAGGGTGACCCTGGAAGCTGAAAGCGCTCTTGTCGGTGCGCTCGATGCCTTGCAGGGTGCCGTCGAACAGCGATTTGTGGATCGCACGCACGTTGGCTGGCAGGGTTTCTTCGTCGACCGCGAAGCCGTGGTTCTGACTGGTGATCATCACCACGCCAGTGTCCAGATCCTGCACCGGGTGGTTGGCACCGTGGTGGCCGTGGCCCATTTTCAGGGTCTTGGCGCCGGAGGCCAGTGCCAGCAGTTGGTGACCGAGGCAGATGCCGAATACCGGGATTTCGGTTTCCAGCACTTCCTTGATCGCCTTGATCGCGTAGTCGCATGGCTCCGGATCACCAGGGCCGTTGGACAGGAACACGCCGTCCGGCTTCAGTGCCAGCACATCAGCGGCTGGGGTCTGGGCAGGCACCACGGTAACGCGGCAGCCGCGCTCGACCAGCATGCGCAGGATGTTGACCTTGACGCCGTAGTCGTAGGCAACCACGTGGTAAGGCAGCTCGGAGGCTTCGATGGTCGCGTGGCTGTCGGTTTTCAGGTCCCAGACAGTCGAGCGCCACTCGTATTGAGTCTTGGTGCTGACGACTTTCGCCAGATCCATGCCTTTCAGGCCCGGGAAGCCTTGCGCAGCGGCGATGGCCGCTTCTTCGGAGATGTTGTCGCCGGCCATGATGCAGCCGTTCTGTGCGCCTTTTTCACGAAGGATGCGGGTCAGGCGACGGGTGTCGATACCGGCGATTGCCACAACATTGTTGGCTTTCAGGTAGTCGGACAGGGACATCGTGTTACGCCAGTTGCTCGCTACCAGCGGCAGGTCACGGATGACCAGGCCAGCGGACCAGACGCGATCGGACTCGGCGTCTTCCGGCGTGGTGCCGGTGTTGCCGATGTGCGGGTAAGTCAGGGTAACGATCTGTTGGGCGTAGGAAGGATCGGTAAGGATTTCCTGATAGCCGGTCATTGCGGTGTTGAACACCACCTCACCAACGGTTTGACCGTCGGCACCAATGGCTTCGCCGCGAAAAATGCTGCCATCAGCAAGGGCAAGTATGGCTGGCTTAGTCAAGAAGACCTCCCGTAAATAACGCATGAAAGGGCGATCGCAGGTTGTAAAAAAGCGGAGTGACGTATGGACACGTCACCCCGCTTCTTCACTGAATTATTCTGCGCGCTTTTAGTGGACACACTAAAGCTGTAGCTTACAGAAAAAGGCTTTTTTGGTCCACCGCTAAAGAGCCGAAAAGGCCGGAGAATGCGACAGGTCGTCGCCAAGCGGAGAAAAACCAGCGCAAACAGGGCGTCTGCGCCGGGTTCAGCAGTGTATCAACGCAGGTCGAGCACGTCTTGCATGTCGTACAGACCCGGCTCGCGACCGTCCAGCCACAACGCGGCACGCACCGCGCCCTTGGCGAACGTCATGCGGCTCGACGCCTTGTGCGTGATCTCCAGACGTTCACCTTCGCAGGCGAACAGCACCGTGTGATCGCCGACCACATCACCGCCGCGCACGGTGGCAAAACCGATAGTTTCACGCTCGCGTGCGCCGGTATGACCCTCGCGACCGTAGACCGCGACTTTCTGCAAATCACGCTCGAGCGCACTGGCGATCACCTCACCCATGCGCAATGCCGTACCCGAAGGCGCATCGATCTTGTGCCGGTGATGCGCCTCGATGATTTCGATATCCGCCTCATCACCCAGCACGCGCGCCGCCATATCGAGCAGTTTCAGCGACAGATTGACGCCGACACTGAAATTGGCCGCGAACACGATCGGGATATCCTTGCCCGCCTCGACCAGCAACTGCTTTTGCGTCGCGTCCAGCCCGGTGGTGCCGATGACCATGGCCTTGCCGGCCTTGCGGCAGAACGCGAGGTTTTTCAGCATCACTTCCGGCAGGGTGAAGTCGATCAATACATCGAACTCTTCAGCCACGGCTTCGATATGCCCGGACAGCGGCACGCCGATACGACCCAGCGAGGCCAGCTCACCGGCATCGACGCCGATCAGCGTGCTGCCGGGACGAACCACGGCCGCAGTCAAACCGGTCAGCGGCGCGCGCTGCTGCACGGCTTCGACCAGAATCTTGCCCATGCGCCCAGCAGCGCCCATCACAGCTATACGTCGCATGCCGACTCCTTACAGATCGCCGAAGAAGCGCTTCACACCGTCGAACCAACCAGTGGTTTTTGGCGAATGGCTATTGTCGTCAGCCAGCGAGCTGCGGAATTCTTCCAGCAGTTCGCGCTGACGACGGTTCAGATTGACCGGAGTCTCGACTGCCACACGGCACATCAAGTCGCCCGCACCACCGCCACGCACCGGCGCCACGCCTTTACCGCGTACGCGGAACTGCTTGCCGGTCTGAGTACCCTCAGGGATTTTCAGTTTGACGCGACCGTCGAGGGTCGGAATTTCCAGCTCGCCGCCCAGCGCCGCATCGACGAAGCTGATCGGCACTTCGCAGAACAGATGCTTGCCATCGCGCTGGAAAATGTCGTGCTCGCGGACATTGATGACCACATACAGGTCGCCCGTCGGGCCACCCTGCGTGCCCGCCTCGCCTTCGCCGGACAGACGAATGCGGTCGCCGGTATCGACACCAGCCGGCACTTTGACCGACAGGGTCTTGTACTCTTCAACGCGACCGTCACCGTGGCAGGAGTCGCACGGATCGGAAATGATCTTGCCCTGGCCATGGCAACGCGGGCAGGTTTGCTGCACCGAGAAGAAGCCTTGCTGCATACGCACCTGACCGATGCCACCGCAGGTCGGGCAGGTCGATGGCGACGAGCCTTTCTTCGCGCCGGAACCATCGCACGGCTTGCAGTTGACCAGTGTCGGAACGCGGATATTCACGGTCGTGCCGCGCACCGCTTCTTCCAGATTCAGCTCCAGGGTGTAGCGCAAGTCGCTGCCACGCTGAGCGCCGCCACGGGAACCGCCGCGACCGCCACCGAAGAAATCACTGAAGACATCACCAAAGATGTCCGAGAAGTTCTGACCGCCGAAACCGGCGCCACCGCCACCCATGCTCGGGTCGACGCCAGCATGGCCGTACTGATCGTACGCCGCACGCTTGCTTGAGTCGGACAGCACTTCGTAGGCCTCATTGGCCTCTTTGAACATTTCTTCCGACGCTTTGTCATCGGGATTACGGTCCGGGTGGTGCTTCATCGCCAGACGACGGTAAGCCTTCTTCAGGTCCGCATCGCTTGAGCCGCGCTCAACACCCAACACTTCGTAATAGTCACGCTTTGCCATAAGTCTTCTGCACTCTTGAGGACGTTCGGCAAACCCCTCCTGAGGATGGCCAAACTCGTTGAGCCCCAATACAGGCCCGGACCCAACTCACGTCAATTCAACGATCCTGGTCTTTGTTTCTTGCGGTACTTTCGGCACGAAAAGCAGGAGCATTCCCGGCCATACCGCCAACACGCGAGGCTTGTCGCATGCTGTAAAAATTCGCGTATTCCAGATACGCCAACGCGGGAGCTAGCTCCCGCGCGGCGACATCCTACCAGTCACTGCCTAAAGGCAGTCAACCGGCCGACCAACAACTTACTTGTGGTCTTTGACTTCTTCGAACTCTGCATCGACAACGTCGTCAGCCTTCTCAGCCGATTCGCCTTGCGGGGCTGCGCCATCAGCTGGCTGAGCCTGTTCGGCGTACATCTTCTGAGCAACCGGAGCGGAGACTTTCGACAGCTCTTCAACCTTCGCTTCGATAGCGGCCTTGTCGTCGCCTTTGACAGCAGCTTCCAGAGCAACCACAGCGGCTTCGATCGCAGTCTTCTCTTCGGCGGTGACTTTATCGCCCGCGTCAGCAATCATTTTGCGCGTCGAGTGAACCAGTGCGTCGCCCTGGTTACGGGCAGCGGCCAGCTCTTCGAACTTGCGGTCTTCCTCAGCGTTGGCTTCGGCGTCACGCACCATGCGCTCGATTTCTTCGTCGGACAGACCAGAGTTGGCCTTGATCACGATCGACTGAGTCTTGCCGGTCGCCTTGTCTTTCGCACCAACGTGCAGAATGCCGTTAGCGTCGATGTCGAAGGTCACTTCGATCTGCGGCACACCACGTGGAGCTGGTGGAATGTCGGCCAGGTCGAACTTGCCCAGGGACTTGTTCTGAGTGGCTTGCTTACGCTCGCCCTGCAGCACGTGAATGGTCACAGCGCCCTGGTTGTCGTCGGCAGTCGAGAACACTTGCGATTTCTTGGTAGGAATCGTGGTGTTTTTCTCGATCAGCGCGGTCATCACGCCGCCCATGGTTTCGATACCCAGGGTCAGCGGGCTAACGTCGAGCAGCAGAACGTCTTTCACGTCACCGGCCAGAACGGCGCCCTGAATCGCAGCACCCATGGCAACAGCTTCGTCCGGGTTAACGTCTTTACGTGCTTCTTTACCGAAGAAATCGGTCACCAGCTTCTGTACCAGCGGCATACGGGTCTGACCACCGACCAGAATCACGTCGTTGATCGCGCCAACGTCCAGACCGGCGTCTTTCATGGCGATGCGGCAAGGTTCGATGGTGCGCTGAACCAGGTCTTCAACCAGTGCTTCGAGCTTGGCACGCGAAATTTTCACGTTCAGGTGCTTAGGACCGGTCGCGTCTGCAGTGATGTACGGCAGGTTGACGTCGGTCGACTGAGCGGACGACAGCTCGATCTTGGCTTTCTCAGCGGCTTCTTTCAGGCGCTGCATGGCCAGCGGATCACCTTTGAGGTTCATGCCGCTTTCTTTCTTGAATTCGTCAACGAGGTAGTCGATCAGACGAATATCGAAGTCTTCACCGCCGAGGAACGTGTCACCGTTGGTGGCCAGAACTTCGAACTGGTGCTCGCCATCAACTTCAGCGATCTCGATCACGGAAACGTCGAAAGTACCGCCACCCAGGTCATAAACGATCACGGTGTGATCGCCCTTGGCCTTGTCCATACCGTAAGCCAGAGCAGCTGCGGTTGGTTCGTTGATGATACGTTTTACGTCCAGACCAGCAATGCGGCCGGCGTCTTTGGTCGCCTGACGCTGGCTGTCGTTGAAGTAGGCCGGAACGGTGATCACCGCTTCAGTCACGGTCTCGCCGAGGTAGTCTTCGGCGGTCTTCTTCATCTTTTTCAGGATTTCAGCCGAGATTTGTGGCGGTGCCATTTTCTGGCCGTTCACTTCAACCCAGGCGTCGTTGTTGTCAGCCTTGACGATCTTGTAAGGGACCATCTGGATGTCTTTCTGCACAACTTCTTCGTCGAAACGACGACCGATCAGACGCTTTACCGCGTACAGAGTGTTGTGTGGGTTGGTCACAGCCTGACGCTTGGCCGACTGACCTACCAGGATTTCGCCATCGTTGGCGTAAGCGATGATCGACGGCGTGGTACGCGCGCCTTCAGCGTTTTCGATAACTTTTGCTTTGCCGTTTTCCAGCACGGAGACGCAGGAGTTGGTGGTCCCCAGGTCGATACCGATAATTTTGCCCATGTTAACTCTCCCGAAACTTTGGATTTTTTTGCCGCAGCAGTGGTGGCTAACTGCGGTAATACTTAAACGCTTGACTTCTAAATGGGGGCCTTGCGGCTAATTTCAAGCCTTCTCGTCAATCGAAGGCGAAATTGGCGCAGGCGCCTTGCTGACCACAACCATGGCCGGACGTAGCAGGCGACCGTTGAGCTGGTAGCCCTTCTGGAACACCTTCAGAACGCTGTTCGGTTCTACGTCGGCGCTTTCCTGCATGGCCATCGCCTGATGCTGAACGGCGTTGAACGGTTCGCCGTGCGGGTCGATCGCTTCCAGCTGATAACGCTTGAGGGTGTCGTGGAACATTTTCAGCGTCAGCTCGATGCCTTCACGCATCGGACGAATGCTTTCGTCGTCCGGGTTCGACAGCTCGAGGCCGCGCTCCAGGCTGTCGACGATCGGCAACAGGTCGCCCGCGAATTTTTCCAAGGCAAACTTGTGCGCCTTCTCGACATCCTGCTCGGCACGGCGACGGACGTTCTGCAGATCGGCAGCAACACGCAGAGATTGATCCTGCGCGGCGGCCAATTGCTCTTCGAGCACTTGTACACGGGTCGCCAGGTCATCACCCGAACCTTCGGGCGCCTGATTGGCTTCTGGGTTTTGCGTATCTACTGTCTGTTCGTCAGCCATAGAATTCTCCTTTCAATTTCGTCCGCGAGCCTGACTCGCGCTTCTGCCCCGATATATGGGGCCGCAAAATCAGGCTTCAAGGGCCTTCAAACATTAACCCTACAAAAAAGTGTCGAATCTTCATTCCTCAATGCGCTAAGCAGATTTTCGGTTCAAGCAAATCGACCTAAGGGAGGGCATTGTCAGCGCGAAACAAAACACTGTATAAATAACCAGACCTTTAGCTTGGGAGCGGCCTTTATGCTGGTGCACCTGTCCGTACATAACTACGCCATCGTTGAACATCTCGATCTCGAACTTGATCGCGGGATGAGCGTGATCACGGGTGAAACCGGCGCCGGCAAGTCGATCATGCTCGATGCCTTGGGCCTGACCCTCGGTGATCGTGCCGACAGCGGCGTGGTTCGCCCCGGCGCCGACAAGGCCGACATCCTCGCGACCTTCGATCTGGCGGACATCCCTGAAGCCAGCACATGGCTGGCCGAGCGCGATCTGGAGACCGATGGCCCGTGCATTCTGCGCCGGGTGATCACCTCGGAAGGTCGTTCACGCGGCTACATCAACGGCACCCCCTGCCCGCTCGGCGACCTCAAGTCATTGGGCGAGTTGTTGATCGATATCCACAGCCAGCATGAACACCAGTCCCTGCTGAAAACCGATACTCATCGCCGCCTGCTGGACGAGTACGCCGGCGCTACCGACCTGGCCCGCCAGGTTCAGCTCGCCGCCCAGCGCTGGCGCCAGACTCGTCAAGAGCTGGAGCGTCTCTCCAATTCCGGCGACGAACAACGCGCGCGCCACCAATTGCTGAGCTATCAACTCGAAGAACTGGAAAACCTCGGTCTCGGCGATAACGAACTTGAGCAACTGGAGCAGGAACACAAAAACCTGACCAACGCCGAGACGCTGCTGGGCATTTGCCGGCAAGTGGTCGAGCAATGCAGCGAGAGCGATTCCGGTAATGTGCTGAACGCGCTGACCGCCAGCCTTAATCGCCTGTCGAGCGTGAACAATTCCGTTGGCGCACTGGGCGAAGCCAGCAGTTTGCTCACCAGCGCACAGATTCAGGTAGAAGAAGCCGTTGGCGAACTCAATCGCTTCCTCGATAACTTCGATGCCGATCCGGCGCGCCTGCAATATCTGGAAGAACGCCTCGACGCTATCTATACCCTGGCACGCAAACACCGGATTCAACCCACCGAAGTCGGCGAAATGCAGCAGAAATTGCTGGATGAGATCGAAACCCTCAACGCCAATGACGAATCCATTGAGCGTCTGGGTGAGGAACTGGCCTCCTATGCCCGCCACTATCAGGAGAAGGCCCGGGAACTGAGCGATTTGCGGCATCGTGCTGCCGGCAGCCTCGCCAGCGCGGTTGAGCAGGAGATTCAGCGACTGGGCATGCCCGGTGGGCGCTTCACCATTGAGTTGCGCGCCAACTGCAGCGACGAACTGCTACCTAATGGACTGGAACAGGTTGAACTGCTGGTCAGCGCTAACCCCGGCCAACCGCTGAAGGCGCTGGCGAAAGTGGCATCCGGTGGCGAGTTGTCACGGATAAGCCTGGCTATTCAGGTCATCACCGCGCAAACGTCTCGTGTGCCAACACTGGTATTCGACGAAGTAGACGTAGGCATCGGCGGCCCGACCGCTGAAATCGTCGGCCAGTTATTGCGCCGCCTCGGCGAACGCGGCCAGGTACTGACAGTGACTCACCTGCCCCAAGTAGCGGCGCAAGGGCATCAACATTTATTCGTACACAAGGTTCGGGGCGAAGAGGCAACGCACACAGCCGTCTCCAAATTGAGCAAAAATGACCGTATAGAAGAAGTGGCGCGAATGCTCGGCGGCATCGACTTAACCAAGGAGTCCCTGGCCCACGCCAAGAAAATGGTCGTCACCGCAAAAGTTTAAAGATGGCAGAAAGCACGAAGGCGACCCTTGGGTCGCCTTCGCTCGTTTCGCGAACCGAAATTCGCGCGACATGCTTACTTTTTCTTGCGCACGTATAGCACCAGGTTGTGATCAACCATCTCGAAGCCATGCTTCTCGACGATAGACTTCTGAAGTTTTTCGATTTCTTCGTCGAAGAATTCGATGACTTCACCCGACTCCACGTTGACCATATGGTCGTGGTGACCACCATCGGCCAATTCGAATACCGCGTGGCCACCGTCGAAATTGTGACGGACCACGAGGCCAGCCGCTTCGAACTGGGTCAGAACACGGTAAACCGTGGCCAGACCGACGTCCTCGCCAGCTTCCATCAACGCCTTATAGACGTCCTCGGCACTCATGTGACGCTGCTCGGTGGAGTCGAGCATTTGCAGGATCTTGACCCGTGGCAGGGTCACTTTAAGGCCGGCTTTGCGTAGTTCGCTATTTTCAACCATGGTCAGCTTTCTCGCGATGCTGCTTCGCAGCTTCTCTTAATGCGGGTATGATCGGCGTTTACGTTGTCCCAGCCAAGATAGTGGAAGTCGCCCACCGATGCAAAACACCAAGCTCTTGCTAACCAGTTTCACCTTTGTGGGACTGCTCGCACTCGCCGGTTGTTCATTCCCCGGGGTTTACAAAATCGACATCCAGCAGGGCAATGTCGTCACGCAGGACATGATAGACCAGTTACGCCCGGGAATGACCCGGCCGCAAGTACGGTTTATTATGGGTAACCCTCTGCTTGTCGACACGTTCCATGCCGATCGCTGGGATTATCTGTACAGCCTGCAACCGGGTGGCGGTGAACGCCAACAGGAACGCATCAGCGTTATTTTCAACTCAAACGACCAGCTTGTCAGCCTGTCCGGTGACTTCATGCCGGGCGTAAGCCGTGACGAAGCCATTCTCGGCAAGGACAGTGGCACCACAGTGACCGCTCCTGCTGAAAACGCCGAGAAGCCAACACCGGAAAAACCGGTGAAGCCAGGTTCCTTGCTGGATCAGATCCAGAAGGACGTCGATGGTGTAGAAACCGTTCCGGTTCCGACACCAGAGCCGCTGGACACCTCGCCGCAATAATTTGCGAGGCAATAAAAAACCCGGAAATTCCGGGTTTTTTATTGTCTGCGATTTGGCTTTTTACACGTTTCGAGCCTTGGCTTCAGCTGCTTTCGCCGCACGCAAACGGCGAACCTCTTTTGGATCGGCCAGCAATGGGCGGTAAATCTCGATGCGCTCCCCCGCCCGAATTACCCGCGAATCCGGATCAGCAACCACTTTGCCAAAAATGCCCAATGGACACTCCGCCAGATTCAGCTCAGGAAACTCGCTACCAATACCCGATGCAAGCACCGCAGCCCGCACCGTTGCGCCGTCATTTACGCTAACCGAGCGCAAAACCTGACGATCCACGGCCGCGTACACCACCTCTATCTCGATCACCGGCTCAACCATGCATCTGCTTGGCACGCTGACAGAACGCGTCCACCAGCGTATTGGCGGCCTGATTGAACAGTGGACCCAACGTCGCGCGCACCAGTGGCCCGGCGTAATCAAACGACAGATCCAGGCTGATCTTGCAGGCTTTCTCGTTCAATACCTTGAACACCCAGACGCCGTGCAACTGGTTGAACGGCCCTTCTTCCAGGTTCATCTCGATCGACTGCCCCGGCACCAGCGTATTGCGCGTCACAAAATGCTGACTGAGACCGCCCTTGGCCACGCCGACACTGGCGCGCATATGTTCCGGCGAACTTTCCAGCACTTCAGCGGAGGAGCACCACGGCAGAAACTCCGGGTAGCGCGCGACGTCGTTGACCAGGTCGTAGAGAAACTGCGCTGGGTACGGCAGCAATGCCGATCGTTGAATATGTGTCGTCATGTGAGCGTTACTTCCAGAGCTGAGCGGCAAACACTACAAGAATGCCGATGGGCGCCACGTAGCGCATCAAGAACAAAGACAGGGCGAACAGTGCCGGGTTGCGGATCGACAACTCGTCGCGTACCGCTTCACGCGCCATCACCCATCCGGCAAACAGCACGAAACACAGGCCACCGAGCGGCAACATGATCCGCGAGGTGAAGAAATCGATCACTCCAAAGAAGTCCAGACCGCTCTGCGCACCCCATTGGTAGAGATGGAACATCCCGCCTTCGTTCACGAAAAATTTGGCTTCCTTCCAGATATTGAAGGAGAACACCGTGCCCAGACCGACGAACCAGCAAGTGAAGGCAAGCCAGAAAGTCACCCACGCGCGGCTGACTTTGGTGCGCTCAACCAGATAGGCAACCATCGGCTCCAGAAGGGAGATCGCCGAACTCCAAGCAGCGATCGCCACCAGCACAAAGAACACCACGCCCATCAACTGACCGAACGCCACGTTACCAAAGGCAAATGGCAGACTGACGAACATCAGGCCAGGCCCCTCGCTAGGATTCAGGCCTCCAGCAAACACAATCGGGAACAACGCCAGACCGGCGACCAGCGACACGAAGGTATCGAGCAGTGCCACGCCGACAACTGTACCGGACAACGAAGAGGTCTTTGGCATGTAAGCGCCGTAGATCATGATCGAACCGACACCGACGCTCAGCGAGAAGAACGCGTGGCCCATCGCTGGCAGCAAGCCGTCGAGGACTTTTTCCGGGTGGAAGTCGAACATGAAATGCACGCCTTCCATGAAATGCCCGGTGGTCATGCTGTAACCCAGCAATACCAGGATCATCACGAACAGCAGCGGCATCATGATGCGCAAGCTGCGCTCAAGTCCGGCAACCACGCCTTTGGCGATCACATAGGCTGACAGCAGCATGAAAATCGTGTGCCAAAGTGTCAGGCGCCATGGATTGGAGATGACATTGCCGAAATAAGCGCCGACCTGATCGGCCGTCGCGCCCTGGAAGTCGCCGCGCCCCATGTCGACGATGTAGTCCAGCGACCAGCCGCCGACCACACTATAGAAAGACAGGATCAGCAAGGCCGTGATCATCCCGGCAAACGCTCCCCACGACCACTTGCCCGAATGTCCGGCTTCCAGCGCCAGCACCTTCAAGGCGTTCGCCGGACTTTGCCGGGCGCGCCGGCCGATCAGGGTTTCAGCGAGCATGACCGGGATGCCGATCAGTGCGATGCACGCCAGAAACATCAGTACAAACGCACCGCCGCCGTAGACCCCGACCATGTAGGGGAACTTCCAGATACTACCCAGTCCCACGGCCGAACCGGTCGCGGCGAGTATGAATACCCAGCGGCTAGCCCAACTGCCGTGGACAGAAACCTTGTCTGTCGACATCGTTTATCACGCCCAAGCGTTAGAAAAAGAGGCCGCATTGTCCGGGATTCACTCAACCTGCTCAAGCACGCAGCATCACCGTAGCCGACAGCGGTTTATCTCCATATAATGCCGCCCCTATGGCTAAACAGAAGAAACACCCAACAGGGACCATCGCGCAGAACAAAAAGGCGCGACACGATTACTTCATCGAGCATAAGTTCGAGGCTGGTCTGGTCCTGGCCGGCTGGGAAGTAAAAAGTCTGCGGGCAAGCAAGCTACAGCTGGTCGACAGCTATGTCCTGCTCAAGGATGGCGAAGCATGGTTGCTCGGCAGCCACATCACGCCTCTGATGACCGCAAGCACCCACGTCATCGCTGACCCGGTGCGCACACGCAAATTGCTGCTCAACCGCCGCGAGCTGGAAAAGCTTGCAGCGATGGTGCAGCAAAAGGGTTACGCCTGCGTCTGCCTGTCCTGGTACTGGAGCAAGCACATGGTCAAGTGCGAAATTGCTCTGGGCAAGGGCAAGAAGGAATACGACAAGCGTGACACCGAACGCGAGCGCGACGCCGGTCGTGAACTGCAGCGTGCGGTGCGCAACAAGGGCAAGGAAGACTAGTCTTCCCCCCCCCTTGAAAGCAAAGATCGCAGCCTTCGGCAGCTCCTACACTGGGATTCGCCTTTCCCTGTAGGAGCTGCCGCAGGCTGCGATCTTTTGCTTTAAAAAATCACATCCCCTTGCGCCGCTCCGCCCGGGCCATGCGCTGAACCTCCTGCCGCACCTCTTCCAGCACCTCCTGCACATACAAAATATGTCGGCTGGAAACTTCCCGCGCCTGCTCCGCACGACCTTCGATAATCGCCAGATACAATTCCCGATGCTGGGTGATCAGCATGTCGCGGGTTTCCGTGCGCTGCTTGTACATGCCGCCGATGTTGGTGACCACATTACGTTTGAGCAGATCGAACAGCCCGCGAATAGTGTGCAGCAACACCGCGTTATGGCTGGCTTCGGCAATTGCCAGATGGAATTTCGCATCCGCCGCGCCCTCCTCTGCCCGACTGACTTCATCGTGGCGCGAATAGCAGTCCTGCAGCTCTTCGAACGCTGCGGTCAAGCGCTCGCGATCCACATCCGTAGCGCGCAATGCGGCGTAATAGGCGCACGATGCCTCCAGAGTGTGCCGAAATTCCAGTAGATCGCGTTGTGCCTCGGGGTTGCTTTCTAGCAGCTGCAACAGCGGATCACTGAACGTCGAGCCCAGACTTTCCACCACATAATTGCCGCCACCCTGCCGACTGACCAGCAGCCCTTTCGCCGCGAGCTTCTGAATCGCTTCGCGCAGCGACGGCCGTGATACGCCAAATTGTTCGGCGAGCGTGCGCTCCGCCGGCAGCCGCTCACCGGACTTCAGCGTGCCCTCAAGGATCATCCCCTCAAGTCGCTCGACAATATCGTCAGACAAACGGCGCTGACGTATCTGATCAAACCCCATAACTCATTTCTCCACGATCCCGACCGCTCGCCGGGCTCTCTATTCTGGCCTATCGGCGCCTTGTCGACACCTACCAGACGCTACTTGCCGAAACCGGATCAGATGCGATCTGCACCGCTTGTTCGACAAAAGTTTTAGCGCGGCAAATTGACACACCGCCATCAAGGCTTTTACCCTAGCCAACAGCGATTGTAAATTGGTATTACCAATTATCCAAGAACGCTGACAGTGCCTGACCAACAACAATTAGGGGCCACCCCATATGCAAACCTGGCAACAGCTATACAGCCCGCTCGGCAGTCTCGGCGTATCCGCACTCGCGGCCGTCATCCCCATCGTGTTCTTTTTCCTCGCATTGGCGGTGTTCCGCCTCAAAGGCCACGTGGCCGGGAGCATCACCCTCGCCCTGTCGATTGCCGTGGCGATCTTCGCGTTCCAGATGCCGGTCGACATGGCCTTCGCCGCCGCCGGTTATGGCTTCGCCTACGGTCTGTGGCCGATTGCCTGGATCATTGTCGCGGCGGTATTCCTCTACAAACTGACGGTCAAAAGTGGTCAGTTCGAGGTCATTCGCAGTTCGGTGCTATCGATTACTGACGACCAGCGCCTGCAAGTGCTGCTGATCGGTTTCTGCTTCGGTGCTTTCCTGGAAGGTGCCGCCGGTTTCGGTGCGCCGGTGGCGATTACTGCCGCACTTCTTGTCGGCCTGGGCTTCAACCCGCTGTACGCCGCCGGCCTGTGCCTGATCGCCAACACCGCGCCGGTGGCGTTTGGCGCCTTGGGGATTCCGATCATCGTTGCCGGCCAAGTCACCGGCATCGACGCGTTCAAGATCGGCGCCATGACCGGTCGCCAACTGCCATTGCTGTCGCTGTTCGTGCCGTTCTGGCTGGTGTTCATGATGGACGGCCTGCGCGGTGTGCGTGAAACCTGGCCAGCTGCACTGGTGGCGGGCCTGAGCTTCGCCATCACCCAATACTTCACCTCGAACTTCATCGGGCCAGAATTGCCGGACATCACTTCGGCGCTGGCCAGCCTGATCTCGCTGACTCTGTTCCTGAAAATCTGGCAGCCAAAACGCGCCGCCGGCCAACACATCGCCGGCGCCGTGTCCGCTTCGGTGGTCACCGCCAGCGTCGGCGGCTTCGGCCAGAAGCGCACTACCGTGGCGTCGCCTTACAGCCTCGGGGAAATTTTCAAGGCCTGGTCGCCTTTCCTGATCCTCACCGTGCTGGTGACCATCTGGACACTGAAGCCTTTCAAAGCGATGTTCGCCGCTGGCGGCTCGATGTACAGCTGGGTGTTCAACTTCGCGATCCCGCACCTTGATCAACTGGTGATCAAAACCGCACCGATCGTGGCGGCTCCAACGGCAATCCCGGCGGTGTTCAAACTCGACCCGATTTCCGCGACCGGCACGGCGATTTTCTTCTCCGCGCTGATCTCGATGCTGGTCTTGAAGATCAATTTCAAAACTGGTCTTACCACTTTGAAAGAGACCTTCTACGAACTGCGTTGGCCAATCCTGTCGATCGGCATGGTGCTGGCGTTCGCCTTCGTCACCAACTACTCCGGTATGTCTTCGACCATGGCCTTGGTATTGGCCGGAACCGGCGCGGCTTTCCCGTTCTTCTCACCATTCCTCGGCTGGCTCGGTGTGTTCCTCACCGGTTCGGATACTTCGTCCAACGCCCTGTTCAGTTCGCTGCAAGCGACCACCGCTCACCAGATCGGCGTCAACGACACCCTGCTGGTGGCAGCGAACACCAGCGGCGGCGTGACCGGCAAGATGATCTCGCCACAATCGATCGCCGTGGCCTGCGCCGCGACCGGGCTGGTGGGCAAGGAATCGGATCTGTTCCGCTTCACCCTCAAGCACAGCCTATTCTTTGCAACGATTGTCGGTTTGATCACCCTGGCTCAGGCCTACTGGTTCACCGGCATGCTGGTGCACTAAACCTACAAGAAACATTGAAAAAACCGACGCCTGTTCGTGATGCCGGCGTCAGCAATTCACAACCCGGTCTGTAAGGCTGCTGAAAGCAACGGCCTCTATATTCAGCAGCCGCACAGACGGATAACCGGGACCACCCGGAGACACGCCTGATGAGCGAGCTTTTTTACAACGCCGTGCCGAACGCGACCCGCGTGGCACCGCCACTGCCCGAACCTCGGCAATACCCCAGCGAGAAACCGGCGCGGGTCTACCTGTTCGGCACGTGCGTGGTCGACCTGTTCTACCCCGAAGCCGGGATGGACGCGATCCACTTGCTGGAGCGCGAAGGGATCCGGGTCGAGTATCCGCAAGGGCAAAGTTGCTGCGGCCAACCGGCCTACACCTCGGGTTACACCGAGCAGGCGCGGACGGTAGCGCGCTCGCAACTGGCGCTGTTTGCCGGGGATTATCCGGTGGTGGTGCCGTCGGGTTCCTGCGCCGGCATGCTGCGCGAGCATTACGCCGACTTGTTCAAGGACGAGCCGGAGACGTTGAAACAGGTTCAGGCCCTCGCGGCCCGTACCTATGAACTGGCCGAGTTTCTGCTGTTCGTCTGCAAAGTGCAGCTCAAGGACAGCGGCGCACCGGTCAAAGTCGCGCTGCATACCTCGTGTTCGGCACGCCGCGAAATGAACACCCACCTGCACGGCCGCGAGTTGTTGGCGCAGTTGAGCAACGTGGAACGGGTCAACCATGACCACGAAAGCGAATGCTGTGGCTTCGGCGGAACATTCAGCGTCCGTATGCCAGACATTTCCGGCGCGATGGTGGCTGACAAGACCAAAGCACTGAAGGATTCCGGCGCGCACAAGGTGTTGAGCGCCGACTGTGGCTGTTTGATGAACATCAACGGCGCATTGGAGAAACAAAAAGAAGCGCTGCGCGGGCAACATCTCGCCAGCTTCTTGTGGCAACGAACCGGAGGTGCGCAATGAGCACTTCCGCGATTATTCCTACGGTCGCCGTAGAAGAAGATTTCCGCACCCGGGCACACAACGCCTTGGGTGATCAGCAGCTGCGGAACAACTTCCGTACTGCCATGGACTCACTGATGGTCAAGCGGGCAGCGGCTTTCAGTGATGCCCACGAAAGAGAACATTTGCGCGCACTGGGCAATTCGATCAAGGCCCGCGCGCTGTCCAAGTTGCCCGACCTGCTCGAGCAACTGGAACAGAACCTGACCCGCAACGGTGTGACAGTGCACTGGGCGGAAACGGTGGACGAGGCCAATGGCATCGTCTTATCGATCATCCGCGCTCACGAGGCGCGGCAAGTGATCAAGGGCAAATCGATGGTCAGCGAAGAGATGGAGATGAACCATTTCCTCGAGGCTCGGGACATTGAATGTCTGGAGTCCGATATGGGGGAATACATCGTCCAGCTCGACCACGAGAAGCCTTCACACATCATTATGCCGGCGATCCACAAGAATGCCGGTCAGGTCGCGTCCTTGTTCCACGACAAACTTGGCGTGGAATACACCAAGGACGTTGACCAACTCATTCAGATCGGTCGCAGAGTCCTGCGACAGAAATTCTTCGAAGCGGACATCGGCGTCTCCGGTGTCAACTTCGCCGTGGCCGAAACCGGCACCCTGCTGCTGGTGGAAAACGAAGGCAACGGGCGCATGACCACCACCGTGCCGCCGGTACACATCGCCGTCACCGGTATCGAAAAAGTCGTGGAAAACCTGCGTGACGTGGTGCCGCTGCTGTCACTGCTGACGCGCTCGGCGCTGGGCATTCCGATCACCACTTACGTCAACATGATCTCCGGCCCGCGCAAGGAGCACGAACTCGACGGCCCACAGGAAGTCCATCTGGTCCTGCTCGACAACGGTCGCAGCCAGGCTTTCGCCGACAGTGAATTGCGCCAGACCCTGAACTGCATCCGCTGCGGCGCCTGCATGAACCATTGCCCGGTCTATACCCGCGTCGGCGGCCACACCTATGGCGAGGTGTATCCGGGGCCAATCGGCAAAATCATCACCCCGCACATGGTCGGTCTGGCCAAGGTTCCGGATCACCCGAGCGCGTCATCGCTGTGCGGTGCATGCGGTGAAGTCTGCCCGGTAAAAATTCCTATCCCGGCGATCCTGCGACGCCTGCGCGAAGAAAACGTCAAAGCCCCTGACAGCCCGAATCAAGTGATGCGCGGTCAGGGCAGCAAGTATTCGCGCAAAGAACGCTTCATCTGGAACGCTTGGGCGAAACTCAACAGTTCTCCGACGCTGTATCGGTTGTTCGGATTCTTCGCCACGCGCCTGCGTGCGCTGACGCCGAGCAACGTCGGCCCTTGGACGCAAAACCACAGCGCGCCGAAACCCGCCGCTCGCTCACTGCACGACATGGCCCGCGAGCATCTGGCCAAACAGGGAGACCGCTGATGAGCGCCAAGCAAAATATCCTCGGCAAGCTGCGGAAAAGTCTGACTGGCGCCACGCCGATTGCCGACGACTTCGACGTCGATCTGGTGACGCAGCCTTACACCTACAGCGCCGAACAACGCATCCCGCAACTGCGCAAACTGATGGAAGAGGTGCACACCGAAATCCACCTGACCTCGAGCGCAGAATGGCCGGCACTGCTTGCGCAATTGTTGCGTGATCGTCAGTTGCCGAGTTTGTTGATCGCGCCGACGACAGCACACGGGCAGAAAATCACACAGCATTGGGCGAACAATCCTGATCTGCCGACACTGAAATCCTACGACCGGCCGATGGAAGAGTGGAAAGCCGAACTGTTCAACGACACCCCGGCCAGCCTCACCGGCACCCTCGGAGCCATCGCCGCTACCGGCAGTTTGATTATGTGGCCAACCCGCGAGGAACCACGACTGATGAGTCTGGTGCCGCCGGTGCATTTCGCCCTGCTCAAGGCCAGTGAAATCCGCGACAACTTCTATCAGGTGCAACAGGAATTCGAATGGGCGCAAGGCATGCCGACCAACGCGCTGCTGGTGTCCGGTCCGTCGAAAACCGCTGACATCGAGCAAGTGCTGGCTTACGGCGCACACGGCCCGAAAGACCTCGTGGTTCTGATCCTGGAGGACCAATGACGCTACCAGTGAATTTCCTGCGTGATGCGCAACAACTGATTCCGGCGGAGCGCCGCTTTGATGATCCGTTATCGACTCTGGCCTTTGGTACGGATGCCAGTTTTTATCGGCTGATTCCGCAACTAGTGATCCGCGTCGAGTCTGAAGATGAAGTCGTTGGCCTGTTGAAACTGGCTCAGCGCGACCATGTTCCAGTGACCTTCCGTGCGGCCGGCACCAGTCTGTCCGGCCAGGCGATTAGCGACTCCGTGTTGATAGTGCTTGGGGATAACTGGAACGCGCGCGAGATTCGTGGCCAAGGCACGCAAATCCGCCTGCAACCCGGTGTGATCGGCGCACAGGCCAACGCGTGGCTGGCACCGTTCGGGCGCAAGATCGGCCCGGATCCGGCTTCGATCAACGCCTGCAAGATTGGCGGGATCGTCGCCAACAACGCCAGCGGCATGTGCTGCGGCACCGCGCAAAACACCTACCACACGCTGGCCGGGATTCGCCTGGTGCTGGCCGATGGCACACGTCTGGATACCGAAGACGCTGCCAGTGTCGCCGCGTTTCGCAACAGTCACGGCGAGTTGCTGGAGCGCTTGGCTACCTTGGGCCGCGAGACCCGCGCCAACGCCGAACTGGCTGCAAGAATCCGCCACAAATACCGTCTGAAAAATACCACCGGCTTGTCACTGAATGCCCTGGTGGATTTCGATGAGCCTGTGGATATCTTGAGCCACTTGCTGGTCGGCTCCGAAGGCACCCTCGGTTTTATCAGCGCAGTGACCTACGACACCGTGATCGATCATCCGAACAAGGCGTCGGCACTGATCGTGTTTCCGGATGTGGAGACCTGCTGCAACGCGGTCACCGTGCTGAAAAGCCAACCGGTGTCTGCAGTTGAGCTGCTGGACCGGCGCAGCCTGCGCTCGGTGCAGGACAAACCGGGCATGCCCGCTTTCGTACAACAACTGTCGAACAATGCCTGCGCATTGCTGATCGAATCCCGCGCGGCGACTTCCGCACTGCTGCAGGAACAACTGGCGCAAATCATGGCCTCGCTCAGAGGTTTCCCGGTGGAGAAGCAGGTCGACTTCACTGAAGACCCTGCCGAGAACGCCAAGCTCTGGGCTATCCGCAAAGACACCTTCCCTGCCGTTGGCGCCGTGCGCAAAACCGGGACCACGGTGATCATCGAAGACGTGACCTTCCCGGTCGAACAACTTGCCATTGGCGTGAATCGCTTGATCGAACTGTTCGACAAACATTCCTACGATGAGGCGATCCTTTTCGGACACGCGCTGGAAGGCAATCTGCACTTCGTCTTCACCCAAGGCTTCAACAATCCGGAAGAAGTCGCACGCTATCAAGCGTTCATGGACGATGTCGCGCAACTGGTTGCGGTGGAATTCGGTGGCTCGTTGAAAGCCGAACACGGCACCGGCCGCAACATGGCGCCGTTCGTGGAACTGGAATGGGGCAGCGACGCCTATCAGTTGATGTGGCAGCTCAAACGTCTGCTCGATCCGAACGGCATTCTCAACCCGGACGTGGTGCTCAGCGAAGATCCGCAGATCCACCTCAAGCACCTGAAACCGCTGCCAGCAGCCGATGAGATTGTGGATAAGTGCATCGAATGCGGTTTCTGCGAACCGGTCTGCCCATCTAAAGGACTGACCCTGAGTCCGCGCCAGCGCATTGTGATCTGGCGCGATATTCAGGCGAAAAAACGTGCAGGTGTCGACACCACCGAACTGGAAAAAGCCTACGAGTACCAAGGCATCGAAACCTGCGCCGCCACTGGTCTGTGCGCTCAACGTTGCCCCGTAGGAATTAATACCGGTGAGCTGGTGAAAAAGCTGCGTGGCCGACACGCGACGCATCAGAAAACGGCTGACTGGATTGAAGGAAATTTTGCCAAGACACTGCAAGGTGCACGCTTCACTTTGCATGTGGCCAACGGTGCGCGAATGATGCTTGGCGCACCGCGTCTGGCGAAACTTTCGGCAACCATTACGCGGCTGTCCAAAGGCCAAGTGCCGTTGTGGACGAATGCGATGCCGCAGCCAGAGAAGGCCATTCGCTTCAGCCCCAGCGTCTCAGACGAACGTCCGCGTGTGGTGTATCTCGCAGCGTGTGTCTCGCGAGTCATGGGTCCTGCGGCGGGTAATAAAGAGCAAATGTCGCTCTACGACAAAACCCGTGGACTGCTGGAAAAGGCCGGTTACCAAGTGGTCTTCCCGGACAATCTGGACAATCTCTGCTGCGGTCAGCCATTCGCTTCCAAGGGCTATGCCGAACAGGCCGAGCACAAGCGCCAGGAGTTGATCAGCGCCCTGTTGCACGCCAGTCGCGGCGGGCTCGATCCGATCTACTGCGACACCAGTCCGTGCACGTTGCGCCTAGTTCAGGACGTAGGAGAAACCCGTCTGGATCTGTACGACCCGGTGCGCTTTATCCGTACGCACCTTCTTGATCGACTGGAATTCACCCCACAAGACGCACCGATTGCCGTGCACGTGACCTGCAGCACTCAGCACCTTGGTGAAAGCCAGGCGCTGATTGATCTGGCGCGCAAGTGCAGCAAAACCGTAGTGATTCCGGAAGGGATTCATTGCTGCGGATTTGCCGGCGACAAGGGCTTCACCACACCGGAGCTGAACAGCCATTCCCTGCGCACGCTCAAGGACGCGGTGCAACATTGCAGCGAGGGGATTTCCACCAGTCGCACGTGTGAAATCGGCCTGACGCAACACGGCGGCATCGACTATCACGGCCTGGTTTATCTGGTGGATCGGGTCACTCAGGCAAAGGCCGGCTGAAGAAAATCAGAACCCTTGCGCGAGACCGCAGTCCACAGAACAGGCCTCGAACACTCGAGGCCGTTCCTTCTTTCGGTGACCGGTTCTTATGGTCAGCGAAGTCTGGATCCCTCAGCGAAAGGAGATTCACATGAAACGTTCTGTACTGCTCGGTCTGTTCGTTACTGCCTCGGTGATGGCGTCTACTTCGTTTGCCGCTGATAAGCCAGGCAGCCTGTGCGATGCCAATTTGAATCAAATCGAAAGTGCCAAGTCGCAATATCAGACGTCACCGGACTTGAATGCGCGCGTCTCAGCCAGTGTGAGTAAAGCCCAAGCCCTCAAGGCCCAAGGCAAGACCGACGAATGCCTCGTGGAAACCCAGCAAACCCTTCTGGAAATCCAGAAAAGTACGGGCGACACAAAAAAATGAGCCATTAGCTGACCAGCATTTAGATTGGCGTCATCGCCTCGGGGTTTGGTGCGCTGGCCGTTTCATACCAGATATAAAAAAAAACGAATTCTTGTGTGCCGTCGCGGTCGATTGAACAGGCCCGACACAAACGCGGCCTGGCATGACCTCGGCATAGCCGCCAGACCGTCCGGCAGCACCGAGCTCCCATCGCTCAAGGAGATACCCATGAAGCATTCTGCAATTGCTGGACTGTTCATCGCTGGTGCACTTCTGGCGTCGCCGGTGTTTGCGGCAGACAAAGACCTGTGTGCCGGGAATCTTCAAACCATAAAAGACTTCATCACCAGCCAGCCTTCTATTCCGGAGACCTCGCTGAACAACGTCAAGACTGCGCAGGAAGATGCCATGAAGGCTCAAGCTGCCGGGGATGACAAGAAATGCGTTGAGATCAGCAACGGCATGATCACGAAAATGCAGATCCGCAACCCAACACGTAACTGACACGCCTGGAAGCCAACCTTCGGGTTGGCCTTCCACCACCGTTTGACGTACACTGCGCAGGCTTGTTGCTCAAACAGATGTACTGAGCAATGAGTTCGGGGCCGTTTAGGATTCGACGCCGGTTGCGAAACTTTAGGTGCATGCCGACTTGGTAACAGAAGTCGTAAATCCACTGTTGCAACTACTTATAGTTGCCAATGACGACCAATACGGTGTTGCTCTCGCTGCTTAATTGCAGCTGACAATGCTCCTGGTACCTTCGGGTCCAGCAATCATCAGGGGATGTCTGTAAACCCAAAATGATTGTCATATAGAACAGAATCGCCGTGCAGTACGTTGTGGACGAAGCGGCTAAAACTTACACAACTCGCCCAAAGCACCCTGCCCGTCGGGTCGCTGAGGGTTAACTTAATAGACACGGCTACGCATGTAGTACCGACAGCGGAGTACTGGCGGACGGGGGTTCAAATCCCCCCGGCTCCACCACTTCATCATCTAAAGACGTCCACGGACGTCTTTTTTTGTGCCTGAAATCCAGTAAATACGGGGGTTTCAGGGCCATTGAGCTCCACAGCGCTTCAGGCAGATCCATTTTGAAATGTATTCCAAGGCGTATTCCAAGCCCGTGACTGGTAAATTTTGGAATACACAAACAGCGTTGGAGTACCCATGGGAGCCCGAGCCACACGCCTTTCAGACCTAAAAATCAAAGCCGCCAAGCCCAAGGACAAAGACTACACATTGACCGACGGCGATGGCCTTCAGTTACGAGTCCGAACCAACGGTTCGAGGCTTTGGAATTTCAACTACATCCATCCCGTGACCAAGAAACGAATCAACATGGGACTGGGAACATTCCCGGAGCTCAGCCTGGCTCATGCGCGTAAACGCACGGTTGAAGCCAGGGAGCTGGTTGCCCAGGGACTGGACCCGAAAGAGCAACGCGATGCAGATCGCCAAGCAAAAAAAGCTGCGACAGAGCACACCTTTCAAAACGTCGCGACAGCCTGGTTTGAACTCAAGAAAGACTCCGTGACCACCGCCTACGCTGAAGACATTTGGCGCTCGCTCACGTTGCACATCTTCCCGGATCTACACGCCACCCCAATTTCTGAAATCAGCGCGCCTCAGGTCATCAAGTTGCTTAGGCCACTTGAAACCAAAGGCAGCTTGGAAACGGTCAAGCGCCTGACCCAACGCCTCAACGAAATCATGACTTACGGGGTGAACTACGGACTCATTCATGCCAACCCCTTGAGCGGAATTCGATCGGTCTTCAAAAAACCAAAGAAGAAAAACATGGCGGCATTGCCCCCGGATGAGCTCAATGACCTCATGGTGGCAATTGCCAACGCCAGCATCAAAAGAACCACCCGATGCCTCATCGAATGGCAGCTCCACACGATGACTCGGCCGGCAGAAGCTGCAACCACCCGATGGGCTGACATCGACTTCAATAAGAAGATCTGGACGATCCCAGCGGAGCGCATGAAGAAACGTCGCTCCCACATCATTCCGCTCACGAAGCACGCTTTGGCGCTTCTGGAAGCGATCAAGCCCTACAGCGGACACAGGGAATACGTGTTTCCCGCCGACCGTAATCCCCGCACCCATTGCAACAGCCAGACCGCAAACATGGCGCTGAAACGGATGGGGTTTGAGGGGCGACTCGTCAGCCACGGAATGCGCTCCATGGCGAGCACCATCTTGAACGAGCATGCCTGGGACGCCGAATTGATTGAGGTTGCCCTGGCTCATGTCGACAAAGATGAGGTTAGAAGCGCTTACAACCGCGCGGACTACATTGAGCGTCGACGCCCAATGATGGCCTGGTGGAGCGAGCACATTCAAAAGGCGGCCACGGGTGACTTTTCAATAGCAGCAATCCATGAAAACAGAAGCCAGAAAGTCGTCTCGATTCGTTAAACAGAGTCAACTTGATGGCGACGACGGCGACAGCGGCGACAACCCTCGTCGCCTCTGACCACGTGTGAGGCGACACACTGGCGGCGGCCGTCGCCACCACAACACCACAAGTATCGATCCTACTTTTCCGCTAACGCCGCTGCGGTCGGGAAGGCTTCGCAGCAACGCTTGAAGTAGCTCGCTCGACGATCTTACAAAAGGTCATAAATCTATCTAGAGCTACCGAGATCCAAGGTCTTCTACGTCAATTGCGCTCCCCGATGTCCCGGTTGATCGCGAGTCGAGCGCGGAGTACACCAACGCCTCACGAGGAGCAGGTGACGACGATTCCGAGCATTGTAGAGCGTTGAAACTCCGACGCATCGGCATGCTTTCTCCTCAGTAACGATGAAAAAACTGACGTCCTAGGAGATTGTTGTCGATGCAATTGTGCGAAAAATGCGATCCACCGAGCCCTCTCTTGGATTATCGGCCCCAACCATTGACCTACCCGGTCGAAGCACTCGGTGAACTCCTGGGAGGCGCGGTAGAACGGATGGCAGAGGTCATCGGCGCACCGATAGCCATGGCAGCACAATCGGTGCTGGCCACTGCGGCTCTAGTGACTCAAGGCCACGGCAACGTACAACTCGATGGCCGCACCTATCCGCTGTCTCTGTATTTGCTAACGGTCGCATCATCAGGCGACCGTAAAAGTGCAGTGGACCATCAAGCTCTCTCTGCAGCACATAACTGGGAGCGAGAGCAGTGGTCTGTGTACACGGAAAAGCTCAATGCTTACCAATCTGCCATCCGCCTTGCGGCCAAGGCTCAGCGACAGGCAAAGCATGAAATCTGTGAACTCTCCGACCCCGTCCAGCCCAGACTGATTTCCACCGACCCTACCATCGAAGGCCTCACAAAAAACTTGTGTTATGGGCTACCAAGCATGGGCTTGTTCAATGACGAAGGTGGTCAATTCCTCGGTGGCAGCACCATGAGTAAAGAAAACCAGCTCAAAGCAATCACCACGCTGTCGAAAATCTGGGATGGCAGTCCCATTGACCGGACACGGTCCACGCCCGGGGAAAGCCTGCGAGCCTATGATCGTCGTCTCAGCATGCATCTGATGCTGCAGCCGTGCCTGGCTCACCAATTCCTCAAAGATCCAATGATCAATGGCCAAGGTGTGCTCGGCAGATTCCTGATCAGTTGGCCTGAACGTTTGATCGGTCAGCGCCTGTACCAGGCGGTGGATCTGACGCAAGACCCCAAGATCCAACGCTACCAAACGCATATCACTGATCTGCTGAAGAAACCGTTAGCGACCAACAAGGACGGATCACTCAAGCTCACGACATTGGAGTTGACGCACAGCGCCCGCGTGGCTTGGATTGATATTCACGACACCATAGAGTGCCAGTCTGGCGAGTTCGGTGAGCTGGCCGGCGTTCAGTCCGTCGCGAGTAAAGCTGCTGCCAATATTCTGCGCATCGCGGGGGTTCTGGCGGTGATCGAAGAAGCCACTGCCTTGAACGAGGAGCATATTCAGCGCGCTTCAACGCTAATGGACTATTACCTCGCCGAGATCCAGCGCTTGACTGAGCAAGAGCCGGTTAACCCTCTAAGAGAAGAAGCGGATCGTTTGTTACGCTGGCTGAAACAGAAAGGCTGGACCCGCTTTACCATCCGAGACATCAATCGCAACGGCCCTCGCTTTGCACGCAAGAGCTGTAAGCACACCGCCACGCTCCTCGTTGAGCTACTCACAGCGAACTGCGTGAAGAGCCAAGATGCCAAGACTTTTGAGGTGTGTCGTGTTCCGTCTGAATGACGCCGTACGCCGCTTCCAATCGAAAAATCAGACACCCCCAGTCCTGCGATGTGTCGCCACGTCCGTCGCCAATCTGTCGCCAGATGCCAACCGTGGCATCCCGCAGGTTGTCGCCAGTGTCGCCGCTGTCGCCACATCCAACTCAGACCGTGTCGACATCAAACTGCTCATCCAGCAATTGCGTAATGACGGGGTGGTGCTGCACCACCATGAAAACACTCTGCACATCCGACCGAGACACTGGCACCAGTTGGAGCAAATCAACGTCCACTGGAAAGCTATGCTTCTCTTCCTTCAAACGAATGAAAATGATGTCTAGGGTGAGGATCGATCAGCGTGAGAACCATGACGTTGGCTATCTCCAACTGCTGACTGATCCAAGGCTTGCGGGCTACGCCAAATTCAGAAGACGAAAGTATCGGATGCAGACAACCCTGCGCCCAACATTAGGGAACACTTGATAGCCGGTTTTCGGATTGACGGCAAATGTCAGTGGATGCAATTTACAAGCTCACACTAGCCGCCAGGATCTTCGAGACGGCACTGCGGTTTCCCGCAGGATCCTCCCAAAACGCATCGCTTCCGGAAGCGCGGACAGTCGACCTGAATGTCGACGGAAGCATGATATTCCCTCACCCAAGACGGGCCTCCCCGTCTTGGGGCTGGCCTTTTTTAATTTTGGAGGCCTTAATGAATAATCGACTGGAAGTCTACAAAGCCTTAAAGGCGATTAACGTGCCTGAGCAGCGAATCGAAGCAGTTATCCAAGCCATGGATTCTGATATGCATTTATCTACTGTAGGTACATCTGATTCCGACTTCGCACAACTTCGGGCAGAGCTATCCCGGTTTCAGGTGGGTCTCATTATGGATATTGGCGTGATGCTCTCCCTCGTGGTGGCGATTCTCTTCGCTGGGATTGCGTTTATCCGCTGACAAGTCTCTCTTCCAGCAAAATCAGAAACCATCTGTTCTAGGACAGGTGGTTTTTTTTCGCTCAGGTATCAGGCACTGGATCCCGCAGACAGTGTTGACTAAGCGCGGCGCCTAGCTAGAGGTGCATGCGTGGCTAGGGGCAGCAATCGGCCAAAAGCAGACGTTAGCGAACGCACGGTATCGCCCCAAACGGGTCGATCGCGGCGTCTATGAAAACCGAGGTTATTAATTGTGCCTTGATCGGTAGACCTAATAACTCGTCCTCTGGATTCCCTGTGAGCCGCTTTCCTGCTTGCATATGTGCGATGAAACAGTTCTTCGGAAAGGACGGCGCATTGGTGTTTGAGATCCGTTTGCATGACTCTTCAGTGGGCAAAGTACGTTAGTGACATAATGTGGGCCTGAGCGCCTGTGCCTGTCCCCTCAAGAGTTGCTTTAAAGCACTACGACCTCTTCGGCTGTCATCCAGCCAGCGTCAATGACTCTCTCCCTCGCAACCTCCGGCTGAGCGCTGTAGACCACGATGGCCAAGCTCTCCTCTGCGCGACTGCAGGTGACGTACAGAAGCCTTCGTGTGCGTGAAAGCGACGTGTCTTTACCCTCGCTCTCATTCTTCATATCTGTGGCGGAGGCAGGTGTAACACCTAGCAATTTCTCATAACTGAACAGAAAACCACCGGCTTCTTCGTCGTTCAGGATGACCATCACCCGGGGAAACTCTAGGCCTTTGACGCCCTGGTGGGTACCGTACGGCGAGAGGCCATTTGCGTATCCTGCGAAGGCTGCCATCTCTGAGTAACGACGCCCCAGGACAACCCGATAAGCATGGATTTCAAGCGCCTCACGATCGGACGTTTCTGGTGCTGGGTCTGCAGTGGCACCTTGATCCATTGCAGCAACGAGTCGATCAGGCAGCGCAAGCAAACCCGAACTCTGGAGGAGTTGAGCAACCTCTTCAATCATGGGATTGTTATCTTTGAGCATCTCGCAGAGTGCATGGGTTGCCACTCCAACAGACTCCAGCAGCTCGAATTGATTGTTGCCAGCAGCCTCCAGGTACTTAGGATCAAGCAAAGGAGAGCGCAGCCGCACCGCCTCCATGAGCGTGAAATCATCCGAACGGGCTGCGGCGACGATTGGAGCGACCCCATCGAAGAAAACCTTGAGGATGGGTAGCGTACCGTCCATCAGCGCGGTATTCAGATGTGCAACGGCATAGAGCGGAGCGAACACGCCTTCAAACCCCATCCGACGGGCAGCCATCTTGTGCTCTAGGATCAACGTCTTGCGGCCATCTTTGCCGGTGGCCCACTGAGCATCACCTGTGATCTCTTCCATTTGCTCAGCGATCTGGTCTTCCAAGCTGAAATCCTGCCCGGGCGCTTGCCGGGTGCAGAACATACGCACGGCACCTTGGGCAGCTTCCTGCTTTGGTATCTGCAGATGATCATCGGCACCGGCGCGGATATCATTGATCAATTTGACAACTCTAATCGGGCAACGGCGATTGATACGTTTTTCAGGCTTGGCCCAATCTGATGGTATCGCCTCATCAAGCCCTAGCTTCCCGTCGTTATAGATACGCTGCATCGTATCGCCGAGCAGTCCTAGGCAAAATCTCCCAGGAATCGCTGCCTGAGCTTTCAGAAATGCATCCATGAGCGCGCCATTCGTATCTTGGCTTTCATCGATGAGCAGCACCGGATGCCGATCCGCCATAACATCGAGTAAAGGCGGCTGGGGTAAAAACGCTGCAGCCATCTGGATGACTTCACTGTGGTTCAGCGATTGCCTACTTACGTTGTCTCCTGTCGGACTGTAGGTAAATTCAGGAATTTCATCCAGGACCGCCAAACGACGAGCTTTGCTATCCCGGCTCGACTGGTTAGCCTGGGACGTCTTGTTCACTGATCTCGCCCGACCGAGCCTGTCGTCCAATTCAGCAATGTCGCTCGCAAGCTTGATACGTAACCATTCACGAATATCGTCGTTGAAGCCCTTGATCATCTTCCAAGAGAAAGCATGAATGGTTGAAACCTCTACCAGCGGATCGTGCTCAAGGCGACGTGCGATTTCCTCACAGGCTGCGTTGGTGTACGTGATGATCGCTATTTGCCGCCCCTCAAACGTGAGGCGCTGACGCTCACGTTCCTTGAGTAATTTCACCGCTACGACGAGTGAGTGGGTCTTACCTGAGCCGGCACCGGCGTATAGGAAGAAACTGCGTGGCGTCTCCAGATTCAGGCATTCCTGGATAACGTCATCCGCAGTCAGCGTTACTTCATCGGCGACATCCTTTATGGCACTCATTCAGGAGTCACCTCAACACTGGCCGTCGGGATAATCAAGAGCTCCTTGCTCTTCTTCTGCAGCTTTTCCTCTAACCAGACGAGCCCTTCCCGGATGTACTCTGGAACAGCGACCTTGGCGAAGTCGGGATCTCCAAGCACCTGTAGCGCGAACTCCGCCTTGTCACCCGACCTGAGCGCATCGAACAAAGCCTTACCTAGGTCGTCTACAGTTGCAGAATCACGCAGCGCTTTGGCGAAGGCCTTGGTCAGACCCCGCCCCTGCTTCGTTGCAAAGTGCTGCACATTGCTCAGCACCAGACTGTCCTCAAACGTGTTGGGTAGTGCCTGGGCTTCACCTTCAGTCTTAGGCAGAACGATGTGGATGGGTGTCTGATACGCAATGCGGATCGCAAACAAGTGATCTATCTGCTGCGATTTTTGCTTCTCATCCAGATCCAGCAGGGTGTCGACATCGTGCCCTATTCCAAGGGCGCTCACCCAACTACGCAAGGTGGGGTTGTTGGTTTCTTGTTTGGCCTTGCGTTTGACGGGTACCGCTGTTTTCTTCAATCCGGCGTCCAAATCCGTGATGACCAGGGTCACAATTCCCAGCGCATCGACTAATGGCCTCAGGCGATGTGCGTGACTGCCTCCAATATCCAGGATGGTAATGTAGCAACGATCAAGGAACGGAAATTGACTGCGTAAAAAATGCGGCAACATCATTCTCTCCGCAGCGCCTTCAACCAAGATCACCGCGTCAGCGAAGAACAGATCGGCATGCTGCGCCCGCAAGTAACGAGTCACGAACTCCTTGGTTTGCCTGCGACGGTTTTTGTCGCCGAACACTGCGCTCAAGTTAGAAACGGTGGACACCGGGATGGGTACACCGGCCATTCCTGCGGGTAGCCTTCGGAAATACCGAAGGTTCGCATAATCCGTCTCGTGAGCGACATGGCTGGAGTGAGAGCTGACCACCAGCTGTGTTTTGAGCCTCGGGTATTTCTTGAGAAGCGGCTCATTACATAGGACGTGATAGGCGTGTTTGATGAATGCCTGCTGCACTTGGACATGAAGATGAGCCTCAGGCTCCTCAACCAGCACGAGGTGGATCGGCTCGATGCCTGCGTCGGACTGCTCCTCGGTATTTTTGTACTTCCTCAGCCACTCATCCCGAAATGCCATCAACTGGAAAATCATCGAGATCAGGTTCTGATAACCGAGGCCGTTGGATGTTTCGGGGAGGCGCATGGGAGGAGCGCCGGGTGCGCCTGCGACTGAATCCAACTCGAACAGCACCGCAGCTTCATGGTTCATGCCGTCCGTAGGAGAAAGTCGGGTTTCTACCCTGATTGCCGGGTCAGTAGTGTTCGGATAGCCCAGACCTGCCACCTCTATAAGGGCCGGAGCGAAACTGGAGGTTAGTCGGGAGTCGAATGCCGACTGTGCAGCTTGAATGGCTGTAAGCGCCTCCAAGTCCGAAATATCCGGGCTGTCACCAGGATCGAGATGCCGACTGTAGTAAGCACGCAACTGCTCAGTCAGTTTTTTCCCTGAACCACCTCGCCCCTCAGTGATGGACTCCTCGGCGCTATCACCGAAGCCGCGCTGCGCATTGATCTCGTGCACGCGTATGAGATCGGTCAGCGGATTACTCTCCAGCGGAAGTGCATTCGCAGACAGTGCTTGCAGGCTTGCGTGACGAGTCTTGGGATCCGGTTCGCAGAGCTGCGCCGGGTCGAGACGATACCAGCGTATGGTAAACATCGCCCCCAAGCGCCGGTTAAGGTAGTCATGCAGGCTTTGCGGCCAAAGTGACAGCGTGGGCGGGGTTTTTCCTTCCTCGGTCTTGCTCAAGATCTCCTGCAACAGCGTTTTGACCCGATTACGCTCTTTCCGGTAATCGGTGAAGAGTTTGGCCATGTCCTTGGGCTCAAGTCGAAAACGCATCCCGACGCAGCCACCTTTCCAGGCAAAATTGGGAATCAGATCCTTGATGTAGTGCAGCTCCCCTTTCGAGGCTTCCACCCATAAATCGAGAGTGGGTAACCAATGCGTCCACTGGTTTGCCGCTGGTATCTCGAAGGTTTCGTCAGCCTCTTCCCACTCGGCACCAATGTCATCAATGGTCGTGAGGTGAGCAAGCGTTAAATCCTGGAGGCGAAAAGCAGTCGCTTTCGAGAGCAGGAATTTACGCAACGCCAACATTGCGGAGGACTTACCACTGTTGTTGGCCCCGACCAACAGGGTAGTGGTGCTCGCCAGGTCGATTCGAACGGACAGGAGCTTGCGGAAATTCGCGATCTCCAAATACTGGATCTGCATAGCCTCTTCCTTGTAACGGCTGAAGGTAATTCGCCGGGCTGATGATTTCTGAGACTCTAGCCCAGCACCTGCCGCGCTCCAATAGACGTAGTGAATTTCTGCCACTGCGTTGTGGTAAGAGGACGGCAGTGATCACGAGCCAATTTCAATCAGCGCGCACATGCACGGATGACGCACCTTGCGCCCGCCGTACACTGATGTCAGACGCGCTTTGCCTGGGTTTCTACTACCCCTCCGCCAGTAACTCAAGCATAGCTATAAATGAGTTATCGCTCAGTCCATCGGCTGCTTTTGGCCGACAGCGGTAGCATGCCAATGTCCGCTTTTGGCCGATAGCTGCCTAACTTGGATGACCACTTTTGGTCGATGCGGGCTTACGCGTGCATGCTATTACTCTGTTCATCTTTTCGCAGCGATTTGAGCCACGGCTCGGTTGTCCAGCAACGCGGCATTCACCGCGTCGCCGGACACTTGGTTAGAGGTTACTGCGTTGATAGCGGATCGAGTGGAAGGTCAACTCCTCGTCACCATCAAACAGCGACTCCTCTAGAGGGTTAACCACTCCGTTGGAGGTCGGATCGAACATTGATCCACTGGCCTGCAACGTTGGTGCTGTCTTTAGCTGTTCGGACAGCCCTTGGACACGCAAGACCTGCCCTTCGCGGATGGCTTTCTTCAGCAACTTTAGCGGTTGGCGCTCCACCAGTTTGAGCAAGGCCGGTTCAATATCGCAGTACAGCATCTGCTTGTCCCCATCGTTTTGGATCACGCGCCGGCTGATCAGGTGGGTACTGTGTAAGACTGTCTGTTCGATACAGTTCATCGACAGGCTCAGATCAACGCAGGCGTGGTCCGCCGGCAGGTCAATGCGCATGGCGTAGTGCGCACCGAACGTTGCGTGCTCGTAGCGAATGAAATCCCCTTTGTGTACCCGCTCCAGCACTTCCATGGCAAGGCTTGGATTGTCAGTCTGCAGGGTCAGGAGCGTTTCATTGGGCTCGGGCTTGATCTCCACTCGCAGTTGGCGCTCCAGAGTTGAGCGACAGGCGGGGCTGATGAATAACAGGTCACCCCAACCGTGCAGGGGCGCGCTGATCCAGCCTGCGGCCGCCGCGCCGTCCAGCAATCCATTGCATAGCGCTTGGTGATAGTCTGCGTAATCCCAATACTGGTGTTGTGTTGGTTTAGACACGATCAGCATCTCGATCTGCAGCAACTGGCCACCGAGCACAATGACTTGAGAGCAGTTATTGTCTTCGTCCGGGAACTGGATGTACTGGCGGCGCAACGGCGGGTGTATCACCGGTTCGGCGCAGGGCACGCCGAACACCAAGTACGCGTGGCCTTTGTAAAGGAACGGAATAAACTCCTCTCCCTCGTCATTGTAGCGGCGCTCCTGCGGCCACTCTTTCAGGCACTGTGCGAACCATCGGGCATGCATTTGCATCCGCGCAGATTCGGGAATCAGCGGTTCCACGAAGTCTGGCAGGTCGTCCCAGTCGTCTCCACGTTGATATTCGAACAGATAGTCTCGGCTTGCCTGATACCAAGGAGCGACCTCCCACATGATTTTCAGGTCGTCACCAAAGGGCTCTGCAGTCACTGGCTCGACAGTGATCTCTGCATCAAAGGCAAATAACCGCGGCCAGAAAATCCGAGTTCCCAACAGCAGTAGATCCTTCCCGTTAACACAGACTCGACTTTGAATCACCGCCAGTGGGTCAGGCCCCATGTCGGTGGGTAGCCACTCACTTGGCGTGATGGCCTGCAAAACGTCCTGCAGTGTCACTGGGTTGCCCGGTACCGCGAATACTTTCCGCAGCGCTTCACAGAGCTCTGGCAAATTGCGGTTAGTGATGATCAGTTGGCTGACCGAGGCCGCCAACGTGCATAGATGTTTGGCCAGATATGCTGTTGCACCCAGGGACTGGGGCAATTCGGCCAGTTGCAGCGAACCTTGAAGAGGGGGCTCCTGTTCGAGTCGGGCACACAGATCTGCCCAATCGGCACAGCCATAGGGGCCGCGCGCTAAAACGTATTTGGCAGTTGTCAGGTCGATATCGAACAAATCGCGCAGTTGCTTAGCCTGCACTTTGATAGTTTCGCGGCGTGTAGTCGGTACCATAAGTTCTCCGTTGCTCCCAAGGAGCGACATCGGAGACGCCCACCCGCCATCCCCGATGCCCGGAAGAGGCTCAGGTCAAGAGATTGCTGCGATGATCATGGTTCGATGCGGTTAGCTGCGGCCGGTGAGGCCTCAAGGGGTGGGCAGCCCGTCGACCATGTAGCGACGTGTGGCAAAACTAGCGCAAAGTGATTTGCGACGCAAGCTATTGGAATCAGGCGAAAAAAATCGCCCGTTCAAAACCGACTTTCAGGTTCAGGCTCGGAGGATAATCGCTACGGGGCTGTCTGACGGGGATTTGCGCCTGCGCGCCAGCACTGGCGGACAGGGAGGCTTTACGGTGCCCTGCTCCTTCTTCCTCACAGGTCCCTGCGCAGGCGTGGCTTGGGGACCATGCCGCGCCTGCGCAGGGAGCCGACAAGGCCGAAGGCCGCGTCAGTCCCTAAGGCAATGATATGTATGCCCCTACCCGAAAACGCGCAACTCACATGAACCGGGCCGTCACTGCAATCCGCAGTGACGGCCCCGCCGACGCCTCAACATCACGGGCAAATCCTGAATCCTAAAACGTGCGGCATACATGATGATGCCCCCATACACTGGCCCAGCAAAAACCTAAGACGACAGGTTCGAGAGTCGTCGTCCCAACAGCGCAAGACTCCTGCGAGCGCTGATCCAGCAGGATGGAGTTAGCCAGGTATGCAAGGTTCCAAAAGCATACCGCCCCATACCCATGGGACGGAGCCGCCTTTGTCTGTAGACCTATTCCCTAATATGCCACCACTACGCTGTCCCAAATAGCGGGCCTTGGCGCAATGGCAACTGCTTCCACTTAACAATCCCATCCATTTCCTTGGAGTGCTCATCAACATTAAAAACTAACTCATCCCGCTCCATCTCCGTCCGACCTTCCAGCAGGAAGGAAGACGGACGTCTCAGCCGAGACACCGGTGTTTCCTGAACACCATGCCCCTGCCCTTCGGGGATCTCGCATCGCGAGTTGGCACCAACACTTACCAATGATTTTCAGGACAGGACAACAGCACAAAACAAAGCTAGTGAGTGGATGGGATATGGACGATTTGACCTACACCCTGCGGCAACTTTGCCGGCGCAATCGCGATGGCAGTCACAACACTCAGGCCGACCGTATCCGCTCATTGGGGCTGATCGCTCGCCAGCTGAGTGAGGTTGGCTTCCGTCAGATGAAAGCCCCCTCGCTCAAGGGCAAACACGTACAGGCACTGCTGGATCGATGGCAAGGCGAAGGCCTGTCAGTTGGCACCATCAAAAATCGGCTTGCGCACCTTCGATGGTGGGCTGAAAAGATCGGCAAGGCTGGCATTCTCCCCGCGGACAACACGCAACTGGGTGTGGCAGAACGGCGCTTCGTCACAAACGTCAGCAAAGCTCAGGAACTGGGAACAGACCTTGGCAAGATCACCGATGCCCATGTACGCATGAGTCTCCAGCTTCAGTCCGCTTTTGGACTTCGCCGTGAGGAAGCGATCAAATTTCAGCCCAAGTACGCGGATCAAGAAGATCACATTCTCCTCAAAGGCTCATGGACGAAGGGTGGGCGTGATCGCTCTGTTCCGATCACTACTTCGCAACAGCGCGAGGTGCTGAACGCGGCACATCAGTTAGCGGGAGCCAGCTCATTAATCCCGGCTCAAAAAACGTATATCCAGCAGAGAAACACCTACGATGGTCAGTGCAAGGCAGCAGGCCTGAGCCACATGCATGGGCTGCGTCATCATTATGCACAAAGCCGTTACGTAGCTTTGACAGGATGGAAGGCACCGGCGGCAGGAGGAATCTCGTCCAAGGAATTGGCGCCAATGCAGCGTTCTCAAGACCGTGCTGCTCGACAAATTATCAGCCGTGAACTCGGGCATGAGCGAACACAAATTACCGCTACGTACCTCGGCCGATAATTCGGGACGTTCGACGGCGATCCTCAACGACCCGAATCTGAAGGAGGTAGTCACCTCAGGCAGAGAGAACCCTCACACAACATTAGGAAACAGTCGAAAACCGATTACTGGATTGACAGAAAAAGGCCTCAGGGGCATTTTTGCTCTGCATCTAGCTGATTCGGTCAGCACCCCAAGCCGCCAGGATCCTCAAGACGGCGCTGCGGTTCTCCGCAGGATCCACCAAATGACCGCATAGCTTCCGGCAGCGCGGACAGTCGACTTGAATGTCGATGGAAGCATGACTTTCCCACCCACGACGGGCCTTTCCCGTCGTGGGGAAGGCCTTTTTTGCTTTAGGAGGCCTTAATGAAAATGGAACTGGCGATGTATCAGGCACTTCGCGCAATCGACGTACCTGAGCTCAAAGCCGAAGCGGTTATCCAAGCATTGGAATCTGACATGCTCACACTACTCGCTACGAAAAGTGATCTCACAAACCTTGACCAGCGGTTGACTGCAGAGATTGGTAGAGCAACTGCTGAAATCGGCAAGGCTAGCGCTGAGATTGCCAATACTAATCATCGTCTGACTGCAGAGATCGCTAAATCTGATCTCAAGTTGTCCATTCGTATGGCTTCCATGCTCGCCGTGACGATTGGCATCTTGATCGGGGCGATGAAAGTCTTCTTATAGTTTTCTTAGCGATTGATGAAACCACGAAAATCACCTGTCCTTCGACAGGTGATTTTTTTCGCGGCTCTTGGCGACGGGCAAGGCAGTGAACTCGACTCTCCCACAGCGGACATCAACCAGAAAATTTTCCACCCTCTTCCCTGCCTTTGATCGGCCGCCGCTTTTTTGATGTACCTCCCTCCTCTTCTGCGTTCGCATCCCATGCGTTATCTACAAAATTCTTCAAGAGCTTCTCCTGTCGTTGAGTAATTTTGGCTGATGGATGCATTCCATGCCTGGATGATTGCCCACGCGAGCTTGCGCACGAAGGTTTGGGAATTAACAAAGCCTTGGATTACAGTCTCAAGAGCTGGGCGGCGTTGAGTTGGTATTTGGACGACGGCACAGTACCCATAGACAACAATCACATAGAGAATCAGATACGGCCATGGGCGCTTGGACGTAAGAACTGGTTGTTTGCCGGGTCGTTACGCAGTGGGAAACGTGCGGCGGCGCTGATGAGCTTGATCCAGTAGACCAAGCTCAATGGGCACGATGTGTATGCCTATTTGAAGGACGTCCTCGCTCACCTGCCCACACAGCGGGCGAGTGAAATCGGGGAGTTGTGCCGCGTCGTTGGCAACCAGCTTAATTGTGCAAGACGGGATGCCCGACCGCTTACGTTGAAGATCCGGGAAGCCAAGGCCAAGGCTGCAAAAGCCAAAGCTGAAGCAGGACCCTATGAGGACGAGTATAACGCGGCCTTGGGCCGGGAGCTTAGGTTACTTCGTGCATGGGAGAAGTCGGAGCGTCGTTTGCGCCGAATCGATAATATGGTACCCATCCAACCACTGGGCCGCCCCTGATCTATTTCCACTGATGGGTAAGGGCAGGCCGCAGCAAGCCGCCCTGCTCGCCCTCTCGGGACAATGACGAGCGGGATGGGCCCCCTGGAGGTCTAAAGCGAGTACTACGCTGTCACTTCGTAGTTTTCTGGAAGTCCAAAATGTAGCAATCCCCGATAACCGAGCGAGGTATTAGGGTGACAGTTATTCCATTTTTATCCTCAATGTGCACCTTCTTTCCCAAAGCCAGATAGATCGCACCAGTTACCCCTCCATCGACTGAGAAGTCCTGAGCGTACATGTACATTCTCTGACTGCCGTCATGTATCAGCGAGAATTGCCCAACCATTCCCTGGATACCTGACCACGATGTTTTCTGTACTCGCGAGAATGCCCCTGGCTGATCCTTCAGGGTGACTTTGTTATCCTGGCTAAAACCTACCAGCGTGGTCGAGTAACACTCAGAGTGGGAAATGAAAGCTACCACTGCCCCTTTCGCTGTAAGTTCACATTCTGCCAGCCCATCGGCGTTTGTGGACAAGGTTTCCAAAGTGATTCCGTCCGCGCTCAATAGGTGGACGCGAGCTCCGTCGGCTGGGATACCTGACTGGCGATCTATCTGAAACCGGATTACGCGCGGTTCCAATCTAGCCCTGCGCCTACTCGAGCTCAGCTCCAATGCCTCTTGTAAAGAGTCCCGCAGACCGATAGCTATCTGGTCGCTTAGCTGATGAAGTTTTGAAGCCTCTTCGCTTCCTGCCCCGAGGTATCGGGCCTCAGAGCTCCATAGCGAAAGCTTAAGACCCGCCCCGGTACGCCAGTGAAGCGCAATTCGGGCTGCAGTAGTGATCATCGGATGTGATGCGGTGTCTACTTCAACGGCCAACTCAAGGCTTGCTTTCTCTTCACCTGGAATTGAAATGACCAGCTGAGACGCGTTTTTCCCACCGTTCAAATTGCACCTTAGCTTGTCAGATACCTGTGAAACCGAGTGTTGCAGGGCGGCCATGAATGGAGACAGGTTCTCAATCACTCTAGCCACAGCTTCCTCGTTCGCCTGGGCCTGCTGGGCCAAATGCTCGCGCTCCGCCTCCTCATTCAGGTGCAAGTCCTCCAGCAGGGCAAGGTGCTGACCAATGTCGATTTTAATTGGCATAGATTTCTCAACTCGGGGGGCCAGCCATGCCTTCATTTCAAAAGCAAACTCAGCCATGGAGGGGCGATCGGAGGGGTTAAAAGCTGTCGCGGCAGCGATCAATTGATCCAAGGCCGCTGAGCCTAGCTGGCCAGGAAGGTAAGAGCCGATGCGAAACGCCAAATGAACGGGGGTGTAACTGCCAGGCAAAGGGTATTGCTGGCCAGTTGAAAGCTTCCATAACGTTTTGGCTAGAGAGTAAACATCCACACTCTTGCCATTAGAGCTCTTGACGTTATTGAACATTTCCGGGGCCAGGTAGAACAAGGGGCCGAGCTTGCCGCGTGTAGCCGTTACCGCTTTTTTTCCTTCAAAACTTGCGAGGCCAAAATCTCCGACTGTCCACCGCCCCTCATAAAAAAAGAGATTTTCTGGTTTGATGTCACGGTGTGAGACATCGAGGTCGTGGATGCTAGCCAAGATGGTGGCGTAAGCACATACAGCGTCAACCACTTTACGAAGCTCTGGCTTATGACCCAGCTTCGCCATAAGCTCAGTTGCCAAACCAGTCATGAACCACATCGAGTCAGATTGCTCAAAATCACTTGAGGACTCAAATACAGGAAGCACTCCAGCAATGCCTGCGCACCTACGCATTGCCTCAATCTCGTCCTGGAAACGATCCTTATCTATCCTGTCTCCACGATGAAGGATTTTTAAAGCCCTTAACTGACCATTCCGCTCTAGGCGAAACACCTCGCCGTTCCCACCTCCTCCAATGCGTTTAGTTATTTTCCAACCTTGAAGTTGCTCGCTGCTGGGAAGCTTTACCTTACGTTTATGTGTATTCATCACTGAAATCCGCAATCCCGAACCAATCCCTCGACCCTACATATAGCGTCATACTCAACGTTTAAATTGACGTTTGGCTACCATAGGCGCCAAAGAGATCTACGCCCAATTACCGAAAATAGCCCACCTACCATGGGTCATGGTCAACCAGCCCGATATCCCAATATGATCAAACTGCTTGGTGCGCCCCTTCCTCTAGTGACTCAAATATCGCAGCCGGCGTTGCCACTACTTCAGTGCCATAAGCCTTGGCTAGCGGCTGCAGTACGCTGCACATATAGCGATCGGCTCGGAAGTACGAAACGTAGGGAATGTACAGGGCATGAATTAGGTCAACAAAGTCACTGGCCTTCGGCTCTCGACCATTCTCCCCAAGCGACTTGTGAAGCGAGATGTAAAAGGCATTGACGCAGACGAAAAGGCCTGGACAGTAGCGCTCAATCAGCGAGGCGTCTTCGCACTTGGAGGCTTCAGGCAGCAGGCTTTCAAGCAGGCGATTCACGATGTCGAGCATCCCTCGCTTTTTCAGTTTCGTCCAGCGCTCGCCCCTTACACTGTGCATCGCCTCAGCACGTTCGGGTATCGACAGTTGAGCCATCTGATCATTAAGGTCGTCAAGCGTCTGCTGGCAGCTTGCGAGGAGTTGCTGCGCCGGTTTCCTGAGCCATTCAACGACCGCTCCCAACTGGTGGTGGTTGTGGATGAACCACTGGGACATGAAGGTAGGGTCACGCAGGCTCTCCAGGAAGGCCTGGTCGGCTTGCGCGCGCGTGGCAGTGCCCAGCACATACCGCTTGAGAACTGCCGCATCGCGCTTACGCATGGGCACCTTCTTCAACAGCTCTGTGAGATCAAGCGTCTCGCCAGTGGTCTTCTCAAAGTTGCTGCTGAAACCACCCTGCTTGGACATGTTCTTCTGGAGGATCCGGCGCGCGTTGCGGTTCATCTGGTGCTTGGCCATCTCCTCCTGCATCATGCCAGGGATGTCCAACTCATCCAGCGGGCTCATCAGCGACCCCATCTCCGGGAACCAGCCACCGTTGGCATCCAGCACATCTACAGGAGCTGGATCGCGCTGCACCAGCCGCAACAGCTCGGTCTTCATCAAGCGATCGTAGGAAATCATCGTGGTGCGCCCACACAGCTCAACCATCAGCGCAGTGCGCGCCACGCCTGCACTGGCGTATTGCGCCTCCAAGGGCGACATTTCTGCGATGTGCGCCCCTGAATACACAAACATAACGTCCTTGCGCTTCTTGAGTGCTCTCAAGGCTGCTAGCTGCTGGCTCTGTGCGGGCTCCAGACGAGGACGGGTGAGGGTCGAATAATCAGAGCTATCGAGGTAAATAACGGTTGGCTTGCTAGATTGCATTTCCCTGTCCTTGTCAGTGGCGCGCTCAGATGACAGCCGCCGGGGAGCAATCCCGGCCCTGCCGATCATCCGAGAAAAACTTCCGCTCTGCCACCTTTGGAACTCGACACCTCAGCCTCCGCCCGGAGGCCAGTACAGAACCGTTGCGCCAAGTAATCAGAGTTGACGCATCAACTCGCGCACCAGTCGCTCGAACCCTCCATTGAGGGGGGCCTTGGCGTCCAGAGGCCGGATGCGTATGTGCTTGGTACTGGTTGCGCGGAAGATGGCGCCCTTCATCTGATCGTAGGCTTGCGCCTGGGGATCATCATGGAAGCTGCTATCCAGCTCGATGAAGTACTTCGGCTCGTAGCCACTGCCCACATCAAATACGACGCTGTCGACGATTCCTCGGCAAAGTACGACCTGGCCTTTTCTAACAAATGATCTTTGATCGCCGGATAATCAGTACGCAGCTCAGTGCCACATTGGGTATGGGAAAACCCGGCGCACCGCCTCGTAAAAGTTCTCTTCCTACTTCGATTTAAAGCCGGATGGTCTTTGGCTTTCCGGGCGTCACTTCCGTGGTCCGGACTGTCATATTTTCTCGCATGCTCGCCGCAACAGCCTCTGGCTTGGACTGTAGGAAGGACTGGATGATCTCCTTAGCCAGCTGACGGTGCTGATGCGACTGGGCATAGTTCAGCAGTGCTGAATGCTTGGTCTCTTGCATCAGCTTCAGCCGCTCATGAACAAATCGACCCACAAAGTCTTGGCTGAAGCCATGCTGCTTCAGCTCAATGAACAGGTTGGTGAACTCGCATTGCCTAGAGCGCTCAACAAGTCGACGCAGTTCGGCGAAGGAGAAGAACCCAGTCTCAAAGAAGCCGGTCATTTGAGCCTGATAGGGATCTTGCAGCTTCCCCCTTCTTTTTCTGGTAAAGAAGCTTGCCAATCGCCTCTAGCTTGGCTTGCCCTCCACCATTGATAATGTCTCGTATGTTTGAAAATGAGGAGTTGAGAATGTCAGAAAGTTCGCTAAGCAAAATCGAAAAAATCCATCTCTGGTCTCAGATTTTGGCACAAGCTATGACGATCATCGCTGCGATCGTAGTCGCGGTATGGGGCTACTACTCCACCGTGTATGTGAAAAAAGAAAAGGAAGTTACAGAATACACACTGAAGGAAATGGATCAGAGGACGACACAAAAACCACATATCCAGGCGAAGGTCGAATCAACGGTTCAGCCACTGATGGATGGACAAAACTTGCTTCAAGTAAAGGTGATACTGTCTAACCTTGGGAACAAGGAAAGCAAAGTCACCTTTGACGATGATGCCTTGACACTGATACCGGTTGCCTTTGCAAATGGGAAACCGCTTTACCAGAAACCGATTAATCTTCTTTCTGGTCGGTACGCTGGAACCCTCAACCGCGCACCTCTACGATTTGTGAATGTTGGAGCAGGTGAGAGCTACGAGATCACGTTCGTACAGAACCTCGAAAATCCAGGTATTTATCTCATCCACTTCCTCGCCCTCAACGGTATAGAGCCCTCTCCGGAGGACTTTTTGATCACAGGTGGCGTGCAATACAAGTACTCCGTTGGCGCAGACCAATACTTGGTTGTGAAATAAGTACCGCCTTTCCCCTCAGCTAGCCAACGCTTTTGACCGAATGTTGTAGTTTGTCAGTAGTCGCTTTTGGTCGTTTTCTACCTTTGGCAAACTTCAGATACGTATCGGTTGCTGCCGAAAATGGGTCCTTCTGGGTGGCGTACCTTGGGAAATAATCTGCCATCTTGCGAGCATGCCGTCGTAGTCATTGTTGGTTACACAACCACGGTGCGCTCAAGGGTATTCCATAACGTATTCCATCAAAAAAATCTTCCCCAATTTATTATTAAAAATTAGATAGATACACGATAAGTTCAACTTACCCCGGCCCACCAACTCTCAACGACAAAGCCCGCCAAGTGCGGGCTTTGTCGCATCTGGACATCAGCCAAACCGGGGATCCACGACCGCAGCCTGTAATCGTTCAGGCTCGATAACCCCGGCGATGCTCCGCCAACCTACAAAAAAGGACGACACAATGTCGTCCTTTTTCCTACCTGCACTCATACCCCATCAACGAGCAACACTAACCAAATCCGGACGGCTGGACTTAAGCATCGCCTCATTAACCTTGCCCTGAATCGAGCAAGTAAACATCCCCTTACTCCCAGCACTCAGCTCTTCCGGAGCCGGTTCAATCAGGAACACCCGCTCAGCACTGTCGACCACCAGCTTACCGGCAGTGGCGGCAGGATCTTCCGGCTGCCAGCTGGATTTGCCGTGGGACCAGATTTCCGCGCGTGCGTAGAGGCCCTGCGACATGTCCAAGCGTGGGCCGCCCGCTTTTTCCAGTTGAGTGTGGAGTTCGTTCGGCGTCTGCTTGGCGTAGAAGCCCCAACTGATGATGCGCGTGCCCATCAGATCCATGTCTTCGGCGTAAAAACCGGTCAACGACATGCCATCGATCTCGACCGGTTTGGCAAACATCCAGCGCTGCCCCATGTCGCTCTTGGTGCCGCCGGACAATTTGATCTGGCCATTTTCGATAGAGCTCGGCACCAGATCCTTGATCAAAGGTGATTGCACAACGGCCAGCGAGTGATCGTCACAAGCGGCAAACGACGCCACCGGCGAGGGGGCAGCGGCAACGCTGAAAGCAGAAAAGAGGGTCACAAGCGGCAGCAGGAAAAAGGGTTTCATGGAATGACTCGAATGAAAGACTGAAGAAACTGACAAAAAATGATATCACAGTGATATCAAACAACAGACTTCAGACCTTCAATCAATGCTCATGCCGATGATGCACATCCGGAAAATGCGCATGCCGGTGACGCATCGGCGTATGCACATGCGAATGACTATGCGGCTCCCTACCATCCCACTCAAACTCGTGCGTATGCTGGTGATGCTCATCGTGTGTGTGGCGATGTTCATGCTCGAGCCGTTCATGCTGATGCTCATGAGTATGGTTTTCCATCAGATGAATCCATACCCCCACGGCCATTAACGCTGCAGCGAGCAGGAACATCAGCGATACCGACTCGCCCAGCAGCAGAATCGAGATAGCGGCGCCCAGAAACGGTGCTGTGGAAAAGTACGCGCCAGTTCGCGCACTGCCCAAGCCACGCAGAGCGAGGACGAACATCACTAGGCTGACGCCGTAACCGAGAAACCCGACTAGCAGGATGGGCACCAGCGAGGCGGCTGCGGGCAGTTGCTTGCCGATGAACAAGGCGAGGCTGCAGTTAACCAACCCCGCCACAAGACCTTTGCTGCCCGCGATAAACAGCGCATCCGAGGCAGACACCTTACGCGTCAGGTTGTTGTCGATGGCCCAGCAAAAGCAGGCAAAGGCGACGGCCAGCGGGCCTGTCCAGTCCTGCGCCGAGACGGCCTCTTGTGGCCATGACAACACGACACCACCCGCCACGATGGCGAGCATGCCGATCACGATTCGCCGATCGGCATTTTCTTTGAACACTACCCACGCCAGCAGCGCCGTGAGCACTGATTCCAGATTGAGCATCAGTGACGCGCTCGCGCCGGACGTTCTGGTCAAACCGAACATCAACGCCACCGGCGCCAGCACACCGCCGAAACCGATGGCACCGACCAGCCACGGCCATTCGCCGGGTCCGAGTCCGGAACGCTGCCAGCCGCGATCGCGGGCAAAACGCAGGACGGTCAACCCCAGACCACTGCCCAGATAGAGCAACCCGGCCAATAGAATCGGTGAAATCTGTACGCCCAACAGCTTGGCGAGTGGCGTACTGGCGCCAAACAATGCTGCCGCAACCAACGCGTAGAGCACGCTCACATTCATGACGGAATCACTCGCTCGGGCCGATTAAATACCGACGACAATCATGGCAGAACTCAGGTGAGAATTATGTGAACCGTTCCCTGAAGGATCGAACATCCAACGTCGGCCGCCTCTTCAAGCTCCCACTCAAATCCAGCAACATTTAATCCGCGCAATCCAGGACGCTGGTTCGACGCAGCCTCTATGCTGCAAACATCGAGATGAGTGGAGTTGAAGATGAAGATCTGGATCGCCGCCACGCTGGCAGCACTGATTTCCCTGCCGGTCCACGCAGCAGATGCTGGCGCCGTGCGCGTCGAACCGATCGCGTTCACAACCAGTGCGGACAGTGTCCAGCGCAAACAGTCGATCAAGGGTGACCAAACGGCGGAGTACCGATTCAACGCCAGGGCCGGCCAGATGCTCACCGTCGATTTCAAACCGTCCAACCCCTCCGCCTACTTCAACATCACCGCCAAGGGCGCGGATTACGCGCTGTTCAACGGCTCGATCATGGGCAATCATTTTTCCGGCTCACTGCCTTCAGATGGGGAGTACACCGTTCAGGTGTACCTCATGCGCAATGCGGCACGGCGCAATGAAGTCGCCAACTATGCGTTGTCTCTGAGGCTCGCCGCGGCCGATGCGGTGGACGGGACAAAACCGTTCGAGCAGTCACTGGAATTGCAGGGCATCCGCTTTCACGTCAGCCGTGAACAGGTCGATGGCCAATCCGTTTTGCGCATTGAACCCAAGGGCCTGGAAATCGATAACAGCGCGATCACCCGGCCGCTCAAGGGCGAAATCGTCCGCGCCGAGATTGGAGACCTGAACAACGACGGTTCGCCCGAAATCTACGTTTTCACCCGCATTTCCGGACGCGGCATGCCGGGCGATGTGATTGCCTATTCCGCCAACCACAAGAAATCCCTGAGCGAAATCTACCTGCCGCCGGTCAGCGACAATCCGAAAATCGCCGAGGGCTATCAGGGCGAGGATTCGTTTGCGGTGGTGGAAAACGCGCTGGTGCAGCGCTTCCCGGTGTATGACAGCACTGACGCAGGCGCAGGCCGCACGGGGAAGATGCGCCAGGTTCAATACACGTTGATGGCGGGCGAAGCCGGGTGGGTTTTGCGCGAAGAAAAGGTGGCGGAATATTGAGCTCCGTCACCGGACTCTAGCCAGCGGATAAATCCCGAAGGCGCTTTATCGCCAGGCCCTCCTTCCCACATCGAACGTCCTAGGAAAATTCCCGCAACACGCGTCGACTTTGATGAACTGGTGGACAGTCCCTCAGGGCGTTACGCTCCACGACCACTGCCATCCAATGGACGGTTTGGCAGACGCAATTGCAGTGAATGTTCACTCCACGGAGCTACGTCATGAAGAAAATCACCCGCCTTTCGCTAGTTGGCCCGGCACCTTCCGACGCGCCAGCGTCCAGCACTCAAACCCAATCGAATACCACCGCACGCAACGAGGCGCAGAACCGGCGGCGTAGAGTTCCTCTCAATCAGCTCATCAGGGTACGCGACGATGTCGACACGCTGACCCTGCTCACCCACGCCAGCGAGATTCTCGACTCTCTGACGGCCATCAGCGCCAACTTTGCCGATGAGTTCGACGGTTCGAAACGCCATGTGGCGGTGGCAATGAAGCAATTGAGCGCGCTGGCCGAGATCCTGGTCTGCCGGGCACGGGACAATCTTGATCCGCAGAGCGCGCCGCCCTCATCCAGCCCTGAAACCTGCCATTAACGGGCAAAGTCTGTGCACGTTTATTGACGCATCAGACACGGTTGGAGCCGCCCATCGAGATGAATTTTTCTTCACTGCAGCTGCGCGGCCAACCCTTGTACAGTCCGTTCGCTCATTCAAGAAACTACGGTTCGCCCGCGCTCCTGCGGGCTTTTTTTTGCCTGAAACAAAGCCCCTTCTTCGCCACGACTTGCCGTGACCCCGCTGATTGCGCGACTCTGCTGGAAGAGCCCACACTTCGGAGCGCCCGATGCCGCTGTTGACCCTGCCCTGCCAACGCCTGACGCTAGCGATACTCGCTCCGGATCAGGCCGAACTTGAAAGTGAGTTCTACCGACGCAACCTGCGCCACCTCGCGCCCTGGTCACCGATCCGCACCACCGAATATTTTTCCACCGAGCAGATTCGCCGACGTCTTGAAATACAGGCCAGCGCGTTCGAGGCCGGGCTGGCCATGCATTTCGCGCTACTGACGCCGGACGGCCAGCAGATGATCGGCGCGTGCAACTTCAGCGGCGTCATTCGTGGTGCCTTTCAGGCGTGTTATCTGGGTTATCACATTGATGAGGCCCAACAGGGTCAGGGCTTGATGCAGGAGGCGCTGGAGGCTGGCATCGGTTACATGTTCGATACCCAGAATCTGCACCGGATCATGGCCAACTACATCCCCGGCAACGAGCGCAGTGCGCGCTTGCTTGAGCGGTTGGGCTTCGAGCGCGAGGGTTACGCCAAGGCGTATCTGAACATTGCCGGGCGCTGGCAGGATCATGTGCTGACGGCGCTGGTCAATCCGCTGTTCGAAACGCCGGAGAAGCGTTGGTCGCGCCAACTGGCCTAGCTTCACAATTTGTTCAGGATTGCCGACGTATGCTCAGGCCTCCCGCCCCTTCCGGTTGCCTGAACCCCATGTCGCGTGCCGCCACTTCGCTGTTTCTGCTTGCCGCCCTGCTGTTTTTCTTCGCGCTGGGTGGCCATCAATTGCAAGGCTCCACCGAGGCCCGTGTCGCCGGGATCGCCATGGAGATGCACCTTGATAACGACTGGGTGACGCCGCGCCTGTTCGGCGAACCGTTTCTGGAAAAACCACCACTGAGCCTGTGGCTGGATGCTGGCGCGATGCGCGTGTTCGGCGTTTCACCGTGGGCCGTACGACTGGCGTCAGCGGTTGCCGGGTTGCTCAGCGTGATGCTGCTGTACGGCATGTTGCGGCGTTTCGAGCGGCCGAAAATGGTCGCGTGGACCGCAGGAATTCTGCTCGCGACCATGGCCAGTTACTGGAGCAATGTGCGCGGGGTCGGGGAGGATGCGTTGCTCGCCCTCGGCGTGACCACGGCGCTGCTGGCCTTTTTCCAGGCGCAACGGGCGTCGACCACGGGCAACTCGCTGTTGTTTGTCGCCGGGATCGCCATCGCTACATTAAGCAAGGGTGTGCTGGGGCTGGCCATGCCGGGGGTGGTGATTTTTGCCTATCTGCTGGCGGACAACCTGATGGACAAGCGCCTGAAAATCGCCGACTGGTTGCGACCCGGTTTACTGACTCTGGTCGGCTTGATTCCGCTGCTGATCTGGCTCGTCATCCTCTTCCAGCACGGCGGCGCACAAGCGGTCAAAGAAGTGCTGCTGACCAACAGCGTCGGACGCTTCAGCGGTTCGTTCGTCGAGGCAGGGCACTACGAACCGTTCTATTACTACCTCGCCAAACTGCCGGAAGCCTTCCTGCCGTGGAACATTCTGGTGTACCTGGGGCTCTGGCATTTCCGTAAACAATTGAAGGCTAACCGCTACTTGCTGTTTTTCAGCCTGTGGATCGTTGCGCAGTTCATCATGCTGACCTTGGCGTCGAGCAAGCGCACGGTGTACCTGATGTCGATGACGCCAGCCGCAGCGGTGATCGCAGCGGAGTATGCGGGCGTGCTGTTCGAGCGCTTGAAGCAGTACGAATCAGGCAATGGATTCGTAGGCCGAATCGCCCGACAGCGTCAGACACTGGCAGTGGGTGTGCTCACGCTGGTGATCGGCAGTTATCTCGCTGCCGCGCAGTGGGCACTGCCCCACGCAGACAAAAAGCTTTCGTTCCTGCCGTTGAGTGCAGAGATTCAGACGCTGCAAACCGCTGGCCATCAAGTCGCGCTGTTTCAGGCCAACGAGCGGGTCGGTGGCGCCACGGTCTTCTACACCCAGCAAGTACTCAAAGGGCTGGATACCGAAGTGCAGCTGCGAGATTTCCTCGCGGCCTCGCCATCCCATGTCGTGGTGATGGCCGGCGACAGCGAACCCGCCGCCCCACTGAAAGTACTCAAGACCATGATGGTCGGACGACAGGCGTATTACTTCGTCGGCTATTGAGGCCTGCGCAGCCGCATAAAAAAACCGCCGATGATTGGCGGTTTTTTTCATTTCATCCGAACGGGTTCAGAGAGAGACCTCAGACTGCGCAATGAAAGCTTTCTGCGTGCGCTTGCTCAGCACCGGCACATCCAGCCGCGCCCGTCCGTAGAAGGCCAGCGCTGTCAGCAAACACGCCAGCCAGACGAAGATTCCGGCCCAGAACGTGTGGGACATGTAGTGCCAACCTTGCAGGACACGAGTAGTGCCATAAACGAACCCCAGCAACAGTGAGCCCCACAAGATTGCACTGGAAAAACGCCATTGATAGCGCCGCGCCACGAAATACAGCGCCAGCATGGTGAAGCCGCCCGACGCATGACCACCCGGCCAGCACCGGCCGCTACCCGCTTCATGGAACAGTTGAAAGTTGCTGTACCACTCAATGTGGGCCATTTTTCCGCCGTACAGCGTGGTCTCGATCGGGCAGTAAACGCTGGTGTGGGATTTGAGGAAATGGATCACCCCCGTACACACCGCAAACGCGACCACCACAAACAGAAAATCCCTACGGTGATCAGCGGCAAATCGCAGCACTGGCGCGACTTTGCTACGTTCCAGCATTGCGCCGAGGCGCGGACGTTTCTGCGGATTGACCAATGGCCAGACCACCGATAGCAGCGCGCCGATCAGGGCGATTTCCGCCGTCCAGTTGGGAATGATCCGCGCCCATTTGTGCGTGAGCTTTTCAAAAAAGTGGATTTTGTCGAGCGGGAAGGTCTGGGTCAGCGGATCGAACAGCAGGTTGCTGAAGGCGATGTCGATTCTGGTCATGTCGAACATCAGGAACACCAGCACCGCGCAGGCCAATGGAACGCCGAAGTTATAAACGTAGAAGCGGGATTTCATCGGGTATTCACCGTGCGCCAGTCGGAGGCTTCAATAAAGCCGAGCATCTTGGGAGCCGCCGGGCTGGCAGCGGAAACAAACAATGACGAGCCGTAACCCATGTCCGAGGCCGAAACTTTGAGGTCTTTCTCGATTTGCGCCATGCATTCGCTGTGGGTCACCAATACCAGGTTGCGACCGGGAACCTTGTGGGCCAACGCGTCCTGCAACATGCGGCCCCGGCAGTTGATCAACCAGTCGTCACCGCTGGCGGCATGGTTGAACATGTAACCGGCGGTCTGCACCGTGCGCATCGATGGGCTGTTATAGATGTCGGCGTTGTTCAGGCCCAGTTGTTCGAACCTTGCACCGACCGCCACCGCAACACTGCGCGAGCGATCGGTGATGCCGTCGTTGCCACTCAGGCACGCGGCTTTGGAGTGATCGCAGCGCTCGACGTGACGCACCAGCACGATCATCTCGCCCTTGGCCCAACCGGCTGCCAGCGCCTGCGCACCGGAGACATTGCCATGGGCGAGATCCGGCACCGCCGCCGGCGCCAGCAACCACAGGGTAAGCGGGATCACCAATACCGATGCCGCCAACACCACCCAAGTGTTGCGAAAACGCGCCAAAAAGCTCAGATCAATCGAGCGTTTGACGCCGAACAGACTCAGTCTCAATTCCACAAAAACCGCCTCGCCACTGTGCATCACGGGTTCATTCGATGCGGCGAAGGTACAGAGGCGGGCGTGGGCAGCCAGTGAAACCCATGTGAAAAAAGTCTTGGGATCCGATGTTACAAATTCCGTAGGACAAAATCCTTTCAGCTCTGGGAAATGCGGCCGATACAAACCTGCTAACACCCTTGCTGGCTCAAAAAAACAACAATCTTCCAGCCTAACTGACGACAAGAAACCCAACGTTTCTGGAGGATTTTTGATGAATAGCTGGTTCGGCAACATCAGCGTGAACATGAAATTGGGCCTGGGCTTCGGCCTGGTGCTGGCCCTGACCTGCGTGCTGGCCCTGACGGGCTGGACCAGCCTCGGTGGCCTGATCGACCGCAGCAACTGGATGAGCGACATCACCCAGCTCAATGCCGGTCTGACCAAACTGCGCGTGGTGCGCCTGCAATACATGCTGACCAATGGCGATGAAACCGCCGCGCAGAATGTACAGACCACCCTTGAAAGTTTTGCTGCGCAACAACAGAAGCTGATCAACAGCTTCAAGAGCCCGGAAAACGTCAAACTGCTCAAGGAGCAGGCCGCGACCATCGCTGAATACCAGACGTCGCTGAATAAAATGCGTAACGCCTATCGCACCGGCAACAGCGCCCGCGACAGCATGAGCGTGAGTGCCGAGACCGCGTACAACCAGATCGAATCGATCAGCAAACGCGTGCAGCAGATGGACATGAGCGAACAGCGCTTCGAACAGTTCCAGGCGATCACCGCCGCCAAGGAAGCGTTCATCCTCGCGCGTTACGAAGTGCGCGGCTACACCGCCACCACCAACGCCGAAACCGAGCAGAAAGCCATCGGCCAGATTGACGCCGCCATTGCCAGCCTCAAGCAACTGAAAGTGCATTTTGCTGACTCGCAGCAAGACGCCCTGCGTCAGCTGGAAACCGCACTGGTCAACTATCGCAGCGCGTTGATGGCGTATAAAAATGCCAACACCGACGCCGTGCAGGCCCGTAAGGAAATGACTGATCAGGGCGCCGCCATCGTCACTACGAGCGAGCAGCTGTATCAGATCCAACTCGACCGTCGCGACATCGAAAGTGCCCAGGCCCGCACCTTCCAGTTGATCAGCACCCTGCTGGCATTGCTGGTTGGCGTGATTGCTGCGGTGATCATCACCCGTCAGATCACCCGTCCGCTGCAAGAAACCCTGGCCGTGGTCGAGCGCATCGCCAGCGGCGACCTGACCCAGAACGTCACCGTTACCCGTCGCGACGAACTCGGCGTGCTGCAACAAGGCATCGCCCGCATGGGCGTGACCCTGCGCGACTTGATCAGCGGCATCCGCGACGGCGTCACCCAGATCGCCAGCGCTGCCGAAGAACTCTCGGCCGTGACCGAGCAGACCAGCGCCGGTGTAAACAGCCAGAAGGTCGAGACCGATCAGGTCGCCACCGCCATGCACGAGATGACCGCCACCGTGCAGGAAGTCGCGCGCAACGCCGAAGAAGCCTCGCAAGCCGCAGCCGCCGCTGACGGTGAAGCCCGTGAAGGCGACAAAGTGGTCAACGAAGCCATCGCGCAGATCGAACGTCTGGCCAGCGAAGTGGTGCGTTCCACCGAAGCCATGAGCGTGCTGCAACAGGAAAGCGACAAGATCGGCAGCGTCATGGACGTGATCAAGGCTGTGGCCGAACAGACCAACCTGCTGGCGCTCAACGCTGCGATCGAAGCCGCGCGCGCCGGTGAAGCCGGTCGTGGTTTTGCCGTGGTCGCTGATGAAGTTCGTGGTCTGGCTCAGCGTACGCAGAAATCCACCGAAGAAATCGAAGGCCTGGTCGCCGGTCTGCAGAACGGCACCCAGCAGGTTTCGGCCGTTATGAGCAACAGCCGCGCCCTGACCGACAGCAGCGTCGCCCTGACGCGCAAGGCCGGTGCGTCGCTGGAAAACATCACCCGCACGGTGTCGAACATCCAGTCGATGAACCAGCAGATCGCCGCCGCAGCCGAACAGCAGAGCGCCGTGGCCGAAGAGATCAGCCGCAGCATCATCAACGTGCGCGACGTGTCGGAACAGACCGCAGCGGCGAGTGATGAGACGGCAGCGTCGAGTGTTGAACTGGCGCGTCTGGGTGGTCAGTTGCAGCAGATGGTCAGCCACTTCCGCGTTTGATCCTGATTTCGCGCTGAAGCCAAAAACCAATCGCGGGCAAGCCCGCTCCCACAGGGTTTTGAGTCGTTCACAGATGTTGTGTTCGACTCAAAACGTGTGGGAGCGGGCTTGCCCGCGATTGCGTCAGGCCTTTCACCGCTTCACGTCAAACCACACCGTGCATAAAAAACTCAACCGGTACTTTAAAGAACTCGGCGAATCCCTTTATCTGGGCAACGGTCATTTTTCGCTTGTTATTCAATATCTCTGAAACAGCACTCTGGGTCGCAATCTCAGACAAGTCCTTCTGTTTGACACCTCTTTCCGACAGCAGAAACGCCAGCGCTTCAGATTGGGACGAATAAGCAATCAACACCGTTTCATTCTCGTACTCATAAACCCGATCAGCCACAAACTCCGCAAATCGTGCCGCAGCATGATCCTCGGTGCTTGCGTGGGAATAAAGCTCATCAATCAGGGCCATTCGCACTTGCAGATCGTCATCATTTTTTATCGGATCATGGCAGGCAGACAACAACTTGGACAAAGTCGCTAGCTGATCGCCCAGCCCCTCAAGCATGGGTGAAATATCGGCTATGAAGGAATCCAGTCCTGTCGCTTCGACTTTATTACGCTTCATTGAGATCACCTTTATTTTCGTTAAACATAAATAGCGTATTTCATTCTGGCCAACTACTTGACATCACTCTTCCACCATTTGTCGTATCCGGAATGGGGAAGAATGTCCTTGATATAGATAGTGCCAGTCTTCGTGTTGATCCACGTAATGACACGGCACTCGTTTTTCTTGATATCAAAAACGTAAATATCAAGCGGGCCTTTCTTGCTCGTCAGCCTCAGCTTCGAGTGAGGGATACGATCGACGTTCCAACCTGAGGCGCTGGTCCAGTCTTGACGAAGCTTCTCAAACGACTCGAAACGCAGCGATGCTCTGTCGAAGATGGTTAGCCACAAGGTGAGAGGATCTCTCCACTGGCCATGAGTCTCAATGGCCCGCGCAACCGCCGCTTTTGTGATCACTCTCATACAATTTTCGGTTCTTGTATCCCTACATGCGGCCAAATTATCTCAAATACAGATATCTGTAAAGCAGATATTTTTAGCTCCACAGAACAAACCTGAAGCCAAATGTATCCGTGGCTTCGGGTTTTTTCTGTCAGTGGTGGACTTAGACTTCAGTCATTACCGCGTCCCACGCTGCCGCAACGCCGACGGCATAAAATAAGCATCCTCCGGCACCGGCTGCGCGAAATCGACAGTCTCCGCTTCTTCGTTATCAAGGTTCTGCACGTAGTAACGCCGTGCCTGCAAATCGTGGAAAACATCCAGCGCACTCCACGTCGTCGGCAGGTCGTAGAAGTTTTTCAGGTAAGCCATCGACACCCGCCACAACTCCCCTCGCCCGTCGTATTGATCAACCAGTGCCGCGCCCCAGCTGTCTTCATCGAGAAACAGCACGCGTTTGGAGTAGATGTGTCGCGAGCCCGGTTTCAGGTTGCCTTCCACCACCCAGACCCGGTGCAGTTCATAGCGGGTGTATTGCGGATTGAGGTGGCCCGGGGTGAGCAGTTGCGCGTACTTGACGTCGGGGCTGGCGACTTTGTAGTTGTTGTAGGGAATGTAGATTTCCTGTTTGCCCTTGAGCTTCCACTCGTAGCGATCCGGTGAGCCGTTGAACAGGTCGGTGTCGTCGGCGGTGCGCAGGCCATCGGATGAGGCGATCGGCGTGTCGTAGGCGAGGTTCGGTGCGCGGCGCACGCGGCGTTGGCCGGCGTCGTAGATCCAGGCTTGGCGTGCGTCCTTGAGCTGATCGAGGGTTTCGTGCACGAGTGCGGCACCGCCGGCCAGGCGTGCGGGGCTTTTCACGAAGGCGAGGTAGTAGAACAGGATGTTCTTCAGGTCGGCGAACTGGCCGTTCGGGCGGTAGTAGTTGAACAGCGCCTCCTGCTGCGAGGTCACCAGCGCGAAGCTGCCGTTGCGCTGTACCGGTGCTTCGGAAGCGCGGCGCACGACGTAGATGCCGCGGTAGCGGGTGATGTGGTTCCACAGCACTTCGACGCCATCCTTGGGCACCGGGAATGGCACGCCGCCGTAGGCATCGGAGAAGCCGCTGCCGCCTTCGAGCAGCTTGGCCGAGGTGGCGTTTTTCAGGGTGTTGTCGTACAGCCACTGCGGTGCCGAGCCAGATCGCCGGGATGGGTAGATCGGCATCTGGAAGGTGTCGGGATAGCTGTTGAACAGGGCGATCTGGCCAGGGCTGAGGTGGGCTTTGTATTGGTCGAGATTGGCTTTGGTGATGGTGAACAGCGGTTTGTCGGCCGCGTATGGATCGGGGTGATGCTGACCGGGCTTGTAGCCGGCCGGAGCTTGGGTGATGCCGCCGGTCCACGCGGGAATCGTGCCGGCGGCATTGCCCGCGCGTTCGGCGCCCATGGGGGTCAGGGTGGTTTTCAGTTGTTCGGCTTGTTGTGGGGTGATGGCGGCCAGAGCGGTGCTGGCAGCCAGGCCCATGACGAGCGCCAGCGTGGTCTTGGTCAATCGTGAAGTGTGAAACATGATCTTCTCCAGAATGCAGAAACCTGTGGGAGCGAGCTTGCTCGCGAAAGCGGTGTGTCAGGCGACACCTGTGTTGAATGTGCCGGCCCTCTTCGCGAGCAAGCTCGCTCCCACAGGGGAATGAGGTGTCCCAGAAATCTCGTGTGAAACTCACAAGAAATACTTGAGATTGAACCCGACGTTATCGCGGTCGCGAATGCCGTTGTTCTGCCCGCCGCCGTAGAACTCGGTGTATTGCAGTTCGGCTTCGAGCTTGTTCTGGTAGTTGGCCTTGATCCCCAGCGTGTAGGCCTTGCGCCCTTCGATGGTGTTGCCGGCCTGATAGCTGTTGCCCTCGAAATCGTCCTTGTAGACGATGTACGGCGAGACGTTGACCCCGGCATACACATCGTTCCAGGTGCCGTTGAGCATCGCCGTGTAGCTGTAGGAATTGCGATTGACCTGATCGTCGCGATCACCGCCCGACACATAGGAATAGTTACCGGTGCCTGCGTAATAACGACGACTGCCGTCGTAGGCGGTGTATTGCAGGCTGCTGCCGCGCAAGTGTTCGGAGGCCAGTTCGAAGATGCCAAACAGCGAGTCAAACGAGGCCGTCGGGCCGAAGTTGTAAATGGTGCCGAGCGAGGTGTTGAACGCTTCGACACGTTCGGCGTTGTTGATCTCGCTGTTGAGATTGACCATCTGTCCGCCGACGTTGATCGACCTGCCCGTCACCGCCACGGCAGCACCGTTGGCCAGGTCACCGATCAAATCGTTGGTGGCCGCAACACCAATCGGCAGGTTCGGCCGATAAGCAATCTCACCAAACACCGAAGCCTCGCCCAGCGTGGTGTTGAAGCTGAAGCCGTACATGCGAATGTCTTCGGCATAACGCCGATGCGCCTGGATATTGCCCATCACATCCGCCGTGGCCAGACCGTTGGCCAGCGCCCCGGCCTGACTGCCAGCGACGCCCGCCAGCAGATTGGTCAGCGCATCCATGTCGATGCCTTTGTACCCGCCCAGATCGGCAGCGATGGTCGGTTCCTTGGCGTGGTAATTGACCATGTACAACCCGAACTCGGTGCTGTTGAGCTGTTCGGCGATGTAGCGAAAGGCAAAGCCGAACTGGCCATCGTTGCGTGCGTTGTAGTCCTTGCCGATGCTCGCCACTTTCAGTGTGTTGCCGTAGGCCGGAGTGACGCCGTTGGCGTACAGGCCAGTGGTTTGCAGGGCGGAGTTCAGCAACGGGTTGTTGCCCAGCGCGCTGTATACACCGATGACGTTGCCAAACCCCGGCACTGGGGTATCAAGCGCCGTGCCGCTGAAGTTGTTGTACCCGGTGTTGCCGCCGTCGGCGAACAGGTCGGTTTGCGAGTAGAACGTGCCGACCGGGTCGATACGAGTTTCCTTCCAGTTGGTCTGGTAGAAACTCTCCATCGTCAGCGAGTCGGTCAGGCCGATGTTGAAGCTCAGCGCCTCGACCGGCACCAGCACTTCCTTCACTTCGGCGCCGGGCAAGCGGTACTTGGCGGCGTCCACCGGGTTGGTGGTGTTGATCCCGCCGCGATAGAAAATCCCCTCGCCCCAGTTGAACACCTGCCGACCGACGCGAGCCGTCACCGGCATCTGCGCAACGTCCCAACTGCCATGCACATAGGCGTCGAGCATCTCGATGCGGCTGCCGGCGATGTCGCGAGTCTGGCCGGTGAAGTGGTCATCCTGCGGGTAGCTCTGGCTCGGTTGCGACGGGCTGTTGTTGTCGTAGTAGTCGTTGCGCTTGTCCATCAGCTGCGTGTCGTAAAACGCGGTGCCGCGCACGAACACGCCGTAGTTCTGATAGTTGGCTTCAAGCTCGGAGGTGATCTTGTACACCTCGGAAACCAGCCCGGTGTCGAAGTTGCGATTGCCGTCGTTGGTGTTGACGTCATCGTTGCTCTTGTCGCGGCCCTGCACCCGCCACAAACGGCCGTAAGACAAGGTCGTGTCGAGGGAGCCGGTGACCTGCTTGTCCATGAAGCTGAACTCCACTGCGTGCGCCGCATCGACTGCGCACAACTGCAGCAGCCCTGCCAGGCCGACACCGGGGAGCGCGGCGCCTGTCAGGCGCAATCGAGTGTTGATCATGTGTTCCTCCTTCCCTGTTTTTTATTGTTTTGTTGTCCTGCCGCGATGGCTAGGGCGCCAATCCCGCGCTGACGTAGATTCGGCTGTGCGAGCCGAAATGCCCGAGTAACTTGAACAGTTGCTGGTTGAGTGCGGGATGGTCGAAATCTTCTCGGTGCAGCTGATTACCGCTGCTGAAATCACTGCTGACCGGCGCGGTTTCCAGCCACTGCCCGATGGCCTCGTCGAAGACTGCGGAGTCGTTGACGGACTCGGCGCTGACCACTTCGCGCAGGTAGTCGACCGAGTACGGCGGGTAGGTTTTGTCCTGAGCCACATCGGCGTAGGCAGCAAGCATCGGATGCGGCTGGCCGGCGCGCAGCAATCGGCGCAGCCAGGTCGATTGGTATTTCTCGACTTCCATGTGCCGCGTGGCGACGCGCTCGATCGAGGCCTGTTTGTCCTCGGCGAAACCGGCAATTGCCTTGCCTTCCAGCAGCAAAAGATTGGCGAGGTCGACGCCGGGCAATGGCTTGGCGTGATACGGCTGGGTCAGGTCCTGAATGTGATGCAGGCCCCAGCCGAGAAAGCGATAACCCCAATACGGATGACCGCTGGCAAACGCCAGTCGCGCCAGGCCCATGTATTGATACGCGCGCCAGTCCGGCCAACTGCGCTCGAGGAAACCGGCAGCGGCGTACACCATCGCGCTTTCATGGAAGAAGCCCATGTGGAACGGCGCCTGCGAGCTGTATTGGAAACGCGCATCACCGAACGGTTGCGGGCCGAAACCGTAGAGCGCACCGACGTTGCCAGGGTTGTCGCTGAACAAGTTGATGTCGTGGCCGTAATCCGGCTCGTCGGCGGCGCTGGCGAGCACCGCAAGAGGCGCGACTTTTTCGTGCTCGGCGATAACGATGAAACGCTGGCGATTCCACGGCGAAAGGGTTTGCTCGACCATGACTTGATTGGCCTGCAAATGCTCACGCTCGGGCAGGTCTTTACCGGGTAATGGCTGGATGACCATTGCCAGATGTATCTCGGGATTGATGCGCAGCGCCGAGAGGAAATCGTGGCGCAGATTGTCACTGGGCACCGCTGGCAATTTCAGCTTGTCGGGGCGTGGTGGGTATTGAGCGAAGTGCGCGCGGGCGAAGGTTTCCTGTTGTTCCAGCAGCGCCAGCACGGCCGGGTATTGCTTGGTGAGAAACAGCTCCAATGGCTCTACTTCAACCTGGGGCGCATCGCGCAACGCCGGCAGTTCCTGCAATGCCAGATAGCTGCCCACCGTATGGTTCGACCAGCCCCAGGCGCTCGGGGCCGTTGCACAAAGCAGCAACAGGAGGAAGGTCAGCTTCATTGCTTCTGGTTCTTATTGGCGGTGCCGAGGGGGATGAGCCTAACAACCGACCCCGCCGCTGACACTGTCCGATCTCACCAGAAAAGTTCTCCGATGGCGCCAATTACCCGATATCAAAAACACCACTGCCCCCTGTAGGAGTGAGCCTGCTCGCGATAGCGGTGTGTCAGTCAAATAGATGCTGGCTGACCC